>SHUZ01000076.1 GCA_009694415.1 Acidimicrobiia bacterium | reverse complement strand
AGGACAAGTTCGGTTGCGGACTTGGGCTTCGAAAACCGAGCTTTGGATAAGAAGGAGATCCGAGGCTTCGGATAAAAAGGGGGTCCAAGGCTTCGGATAAGAAGGGATTGGTTCATGCCCCAGGGAATTCGAAGCAATGTCGGAGTCGAAACGATTGAGCAGAGGCAGTTACGCGTGGTAACGACCCAACATGCACACAACGGGCGAACGGATGTCGCGGATGATCTAGATCGTGTGATTGGTCTTGCCGCTGAAGAGTTGCCCGCCAATCGCTCCCCTGCGTCGGTATTGATCGATCGCGGACGCGGCGAGTTGCTCCTAGACCTTTACATCGATCTCGATGAAACGACAAGACGGATTGTTTTAGGAGGTTCACGCGCCAGTGGAATGTCTAAGCGGCTGTTCGATCTAATTGTCGTTTTGGTCCTTATGCCGATCTGGTTGCCCGTACTAGTTGTTCTGTGCCTAGCCGTCATCGCGACTTCCCGAGGACCTGCCCTCTACACACACAAACGAGTGGGATGGTGCGGGCGCGATCTGCGGTGCACAAAGTTGCGCACGATGGTCGTCGACTCAGATCTGCGCCTGGAACTACTCCTGGCAACGGACGCGAATGTGCGCGAGGAATTCGAAACGTCCTACAAATTGAAGAACGATCCGAGGGTCACGCGGCTTGGTCAACTTCTCCGTTGCACGGGACTCGATGAACTCCCTCAACTATTTAGGGTCATTACGGGAGAAATGAGCCTTGTGGGACCGCGGCCGGTAACTCAAGCCGAGGCCGACAGATACGGGGAGTACCGACCAATTGTGGAGTCGCAAAGGCCAGGACTAACCGGCCTATGGCAGGTTTCAGGTCGCAATGACGTCTCATATTCCGAACGTATCGCCCTCGATGTCCAATACGCCCTGTGCGCCAGCATCGGACGCGATCTCAAGATTGTCGCCTCTACGGCACTCCGGGTATTTAGGGTATCTACTGGTGGCGCATACTAGAGGGTATGAAGCACTCGTCACGAGGCACGACCCGAGCAGGCAGAACAAGCCGGGACCTTGGATTGGGCGACATGCTCAAGGTGCTCGCGCGCCGCTGGTGGGTCGTAGCGACGGTCATGGTGCTCACATTCGGTATCACCTTCGCTGTCACTAGCCAGTTACAGAAGCGTTACTCGTCGATTGCGTGGCTGCGCGTCGGGGATCCGGTCGACAACCTCTTCAACCGCGATGCGGAGGACGTGAGTCCCGGAAACGAGCAGCGCGCAGTCTTGCTGACCCTCGATTCCCCTCGGCTCCGGGCACGTCTCGAAAAGCTTGCCAATGAGGGCGGTGGCTCGCTCATCGAGACCACCGCAACTGGCCTCGAGGCATCTCCATTGATTCGCCTTGATGTGACCGCCACAACGGCCGCCCTTGCGAGGAACGCCGCTAACGAAGGCGCTCGCTTCGTCATCGAGGAGAGGCGCGAACGGCGTTCTCAAGCGCTCTCAAGCGCTGCCGATGTAGCGGAAGTCGAAGCCGACCGCCTGAACCAGGAACTAGTCGACTTCGAGGCCCGCCTAAATGAGCCGTCATTGACACAGACCGAACGCATAACAATTACCGATCAGCAAACCGCGGCTGCAACCGAGTTTCGAGCGACGGTGCTCGCCGCGGCGCGAGCGAACAGCGGAGCCGCGACACAGACCGGGGGTCTCGAGTTCTACGAGAATGCCAGTCTGCCGCGGTCGCCTAGTTTCCCGCAGCCCTTCGGTTGGGCGGTCCTTGCGAGCCTCGCGTCGATGTTCATCACATCAGCCATCCTTTATGCACGCGCGGAGCACAGCGCGCGGTTCACTCGCGGCGATGCCTCTGAAGGAAACGTCGTCGGAGCCCGAATGTTGGGCGTAATGGATAATCGGCCGGCGCCTGCTAAGTCTGCGCTCGGCATTAGACCGCAGGAAGTTGCGTTACGCCTGCTCCAGCTCCGCTCTGGACGGGGCGTTAGATCGATAACGATCGCGGCGACCGAAGGGCCGGCGCCGGTGGCCCTGGCGGAGAATATCGCCAAGGCCTTGACCAATGCCGGTGAGCGCGTAGTCCTGCTCCGACCAAGTACCGGCGCCGACAATGTACGGGATGACTTCCTGAGCGCGACTGACCGCGACGACGAGATGGAAATGCCCGTAGGAAACAGCAGCGATTCGCCCCCTGAACACAGAGAAGCGTTATACGAACTCTCCGGGAACGACCTCGCGAAGTGTCGCGACGCTCTCACAAAACTCGACGCAAACGGCGAGTTGGCCGTCGTTGCAGTATCGGCGTTAGACGAAAGCCCGACCTCCCTCGCTTTTGCAAGCCTCACAGAAACGACGATCGTCGTAGCGACTATGCGCAAGACGCGTCTGCAAGCCACTGAAATTACCGTTTCGCGGCTCCAAGAAGTGGGGAGCGATATTTTTGGACTTCTTATCGACACTGACTCCTAGATGGATGCAGACCGAACTCGGATAGTGCACGTCGTCACGCGTTATCTGCGCGGCGGATCAGAGCAACGTATTCGCGACCTCATTAGTTCTCTGCCTGACGCCGAACACATAGTCGTCGTCGGCGCGAACTCGGATCTTGATCTCGCTGTATCCCAACTCGGCTTGGAACCGAAGTACGAAAGAGCCTTGGTAAGAGCACCCAACCCGATCACTGACCTCTTGGCGATCGCGCGGATCACTCGTCTTTTGCGTCGGAGCCGCGCGGATCTCGTAGTTACCCATCAATCGAAAGCTGGGGTTGTCGGGCGGATCGCGGCGTTCGCGGCTGGACGGGTTCCTGCCGTGCACTCACTATCGATGGCGAACTTTGGTCCCGGGTACGGGAGGGTCGAGGACTACTTCTTTCGCTCCATCGAGCGAGCCCTCGCCCCGATCACATGTCGATACGCAGTCGTTGGTGCTGACCTAGCGCGACGCTTCGAGCGAGCAGGGGTACCCGGTCACAAATTACGCATCGTGAGGTCAGCCGCGAGATTGCCTCAACCGCGCATCGGCAACACTCAAACATTTCCAGGAATACCAGACGGCCGACCTGTGGTTCTTCATCTTGGGGCGCTCGAACCGCGCAAAAATGTGCTTTCGCTGGTGCCATTACTCGGTGCGTTGATAACCCGTGTAGACCCCGTGCGGCCGTTCCTCGCAATAGCTGGTGAAGGCCCGCAAGCGGGTTTACTCACGGACGAATTCCGTGCCGCGGGTCTAGAAGGCGACGTCGCGTTCCTCGGATACACGCATGAGGTCGATCTGTTACTCCACCGTTCTAGTGCGCTCGTGCTGCTCAGCAATGCCGAGGGGCTACCGCAGGTGCTTATGCAAGCGGCAGCGGCAGGAATACCCTTCGTGACGACCGACGTTGACGGAGCACACGAACTGCTTGAACTAGGAGCACGAGGTGAGATCATCGACTTGGGAGATACCGATGCGGCGGCCGAAGCACTCGACCGATTCTTACGACTCACAACCACTCCGGCAAGGGCAGCGGACCTTTCATCGTGGTCCATCGATGTGGTGCAAAACTCCTACCGAATGATCATTTCTGATTCCCTGAATAAGCACGCCCGTGCCTCCTGAACCAACGCTCGTCGCAGAACGCGGAGGGACTGATACCGCTCCCCTGTCGGTTGGTGTGGTCATCTTCGCCGCTGCCGTCGTTGCTACAGGGGTCCAGTGGCCGCGCATCGGAAGTTCCCTGATCCCTGCAGATCTTCTCATCCTAGCCCTGATGGCGATCTCCTTAGACCACTTACTCGTCGGTGACTGGCGCGCAGGCGATGTCGTTCGGCGCATCTCGCTGGCTCTGTTTCTCATCGCCATGGGAACCTTGATCGGCTCGTTCTATGTAGGGGCACAGGGGTGGATCTTCGCGGATCTCGGGCGCGACCTGGCGGCAATTATCGCCATGCTGAGTGGCATAGAAGTTCTGCGCCGAGGCGGCCCCAACGCCATTCGTGCCGCTTGCGTAGCAGTGGGTATTTGTATCGTCGCGGTCACAGTGCAACTCATATTCATGAGCGGCGGGGCCCTGCGCTCCAGCGGCACGTTCGCAAACCCAAATATCGCAGCGCACCTACTAGCCGTAGGTTTGATTACCTGGACAATCGTTCCGTTCTCAAGACCAACGAAATTGATTGTCTATGCAATAGGACTAGTTGGGATGGTGATGACTGGATCGTTCGGTGCCATCCTGCAGCTGGGAGTGGGCATCGCCTACCTAGCGGTCAGTTTCAAGGTTCCAGCTAACAACGATCGTTCGCGCAGACGGCGAAGTGCGATGTATCTCTTCTTCGCTGCTTTCGTTTTGCTTGCGATCATCGGGGCGTTTCTGTTCACTCAAAGCAGCAAGACTGGATTGAACCAAGATCGACTCGAACGCAGCGCTTCCCTTCGATTTTTAACATGGAATGAAGCCCTAGAAAACCTGCCGTCAGCACCGTTCGGAGTAGGACCCGGGAGCGTACGCGCCCTGGATCTAAATATGCACGAAACCGAACTACACAGCGAACCCCTAGCGTTCCTGATCGAACGTGGGGTCATCGGCCTGGTTGGACTCGTCATGTTCTGGGTAGGAATTTGGCGCCTAGGGAAACCTGGAGGTGTCACGCGCGCGCTGTTGCTCGCCTACGTTGTCGGAAGCCTCACGCGGGAAACCTCGCACTACCGACATTTTTGGCTTTTTCTAGCCATCGCAATAGCGTTCGAGACGCTTGATAGAGTCAGGCCACGAGCACGAAACGCCGATATCGAAGTGGAAGCGTGGTAGTTCCAGGCGATCCAGAGGAGAGTCTCGACAGCCGCGGCGCGAGTTCTTCCCACACCGCAGGGCACGCCGTGAAAGGCGTCGCCTGGTCCCTCGTGGGATTCGGATCCAACGGCGTTGGTCAGTTCGTCGTCCTCGCGGTATTGGCCCGGTTCCTTACTGCCTATGACTTCGGAGTGGTTAGTGCGGCCGTCGTAATCGTTTCTCTGGGCCAGTTGTTTACTGAGTCAGGGGTCGGGCCTGCGGTGGTCCAGCGGAAAGACTTGACCGACGAACATATCCGCACCGCGTATGCGTTAGCGATCGTAAGTGGTATCGGAATGACGATCGTTGTCGCACTCGCAGCACCGTTAGTCGCTGATATTTTTTCGATGCCTGAACTCACACGAGTTACGCAGGTCTTGGCCTTGACTTTCGCCTTCCAGGGTCTGTCCATCGTTGCTCAATCGTTAATGCAACGTGGGCTTGAGTTCCGCAAGATTGCCCTAGCCGAAGCGGCTTCGTTCTTCGTTGGTTTCGCTGGGGTAGGACTCGGCATGGCATTCGCAGGAGCTGGAGTGTGGACCCTTGTCGGTGCACAACTCGCGCAGGTGGCATTACTCGGCCTTCTCGTAGTCGTGATTCATCCCCATCCTCGCGGATGGCGTATACGTCGAAATGAAGCACGCGAACTACTTGCGTTCGGCGGTGGCATGACGGTAGGGCGCGCGTTTAACTTCGTGGCCGTTCAAGGAGACAATGCCGTAGTCGGCGCACGGATGAACGCGACGAGCCTCGGAATCTACGGGCGCGCATACCAACTAGCGGTAACACCGGCCTTGCTTCTCGGACAGGTGATCGACCGTGTGAGTTTTCCCTTGATCGCCGGATTCCAGGATGATCGAGACAGGGTTGGTCGCGCATACCTGCGCGGAGTTGCGTTGGTCGCGCTTGCAACCGGTCCTGCATCGGTCTTAGCCGTCGTTTGTGCTCCTGAAATAATTCGAATCGTGTTGGGGCCGGGATGGGGAGAGGTAGTCGTGCCTTTCCAAATCTTCTCGATCGGACTCCTGTGCAGGACGAGTTACAAGATCAGCGATTCGTTGGCTCGTGCGATGGGTACCGTCTACCGCCGAGCATGGCGCCAGGCCGTGTACGCGGTAGCAGTCGTAAGCGGTGCCATTATTGGAAGTCTCTACGGCCTTGCATGGGTAGCAATAGGTGTCCTTGGAGCCATCGTGCTGAACTATGTGTTGATGGCAGACCTAAGTATCCGCACGATCGGCGGGAGTTGGCGCAAGTTCTTCGTGAGACAGACCCACGGCGTCGTGCTGGCCGTCCTCGCGGCCGCTGTATCCATCCCAGTCGCGACTTCACTTCGCGCTGTAGGCCTCGGCCCGATACTCGTGTTGTTGGGAACTTCTTGCGCCGCACTTTTGATTTGTATCGCCGCCATAATCGTCACACGCATGCGCCTGCTCGGCGAAGATGGACCCTGGATGATCGACCTGCTCCGCATGCACTCGCCTAAACCAATCCGCGCAATGTTGGGTAACGACGGGACAGGCACCCGATGAGTCTCGCTGTAGAAGTTCTTCGACGACTCGATGATGCTGGGGTCCTCTATTGCCATTGGAAAAGCAATGACCACCTTGCTGCAGCACTCGATGGAGTCGACGACCTCGACATACTTATATCCGCCACAAGTATCGATGTCGCGTATCGAGTCTTCGCCGAAATGGGTTGCCGCCGAGGAAGAGTGGCTCCTGCGCGCAATGAAGTCGGACTAGAAGATTTCTTAGGCCTTGATGATGAAACCGGTGGAGTAGTTCACTTCCATGTCCACTACAGGCTTGCAACCGGCGAACGTCATCTCAAGCGCTACAGGCTGCCCTGGGAACACGCCGTGTTGGCGAGCCGAGTTCGCGATGCAGATACCGGGGTTTGGATCACGGCTCCCGAACTTGAAATCGTTCTGTTGCTCTGCCGCCAGGCTCTAAGACTTCGCTGGCGAGATCGCCTTCACGCAGCCGGAACAAATGATGAATTAATTTTTCTGCTCGGCAACGCTGACACAGACGGGGTGCAAGCCGCTGCGAATCTTGTATTGGACGAGCACGGAGCGACGGAAGTCAGCCGGTTCATTGGTAAAGGGACACGCTCCGGAAGCAGACCTCGATTGAGGCGAGCGCTGCGCCGACAATTGCGCGCTTCTACCGCGAATCGCGGACTACACGCGTTCTTGTCGCGCGGTTTGCGTGAGTTGACTTGGTTGAGGCGAGGCATCTCCCGCAAAGTACATGCTCACCCTGTCTTACTTGGTCGAGGGGGTCCAGCTGGCGGACTAATGGTGGCGGTAATCGGCTGCGATGGTTCCGGAAAGTCGACTCTCGTGAACTCTCTCCGTGAATCTCTGTCGGCGAAACTCGATGTCTACCCCGTCTACCTGGGCTCGGGAAATGGTTCTTCCTCGGCATTGCGCGCACCCATGAAATGGGGTCGTAACCGATTCCTGGGTAAGCCGCGAACCGCGGGGGCAGCAGAACGTACACGCGCGACTTCGGAGGAGCATGCGCAGACCATCGCTTTGGCGAAAGCCGCGTGGGCGATGGCCCTAGCCGACGAGAAGAAACGCAAGTTAAAGCGCGCAATGCTCGCGCGCACGCGTGGCATGGTGGTCATTTGCGACCGTTGGCCGCAGGATCAATACCCGGGAGAACTCGACGGACCGCGCCTGCAACATTGGCGAAACGGCGGTTGGATCAAGCGGCGACTTGCATCATGGGAAGCGAGACCGTATCGGCAGGCGCGACTCGCCCCACCAGATCTGATTCTCATGCTCGACATCGACATCGACACCGCAGTGCTACGACGACCCAACGACGACCGCAATTATCTTGAACACCGAATAGAGGTACTCCGTGCGCTCAGACTGAAGAACGAGATTGGAACCGTTGTAGAACTTGACGGGACTCGTCCTGCTGACAAAGTTCTCGCGCAAGCGATGAGAGCGATCTGGGACCGGCTGTGAACTCGCGCATCGATGAATGAAGGCGGCGCACGAATCATCGAGTTCTTCGGACTCCCGGGATCCGGAAAGTCATACCTGGCTCGCGAACTCGTCGACTTCTTGAGGCTGAGTGGTGTTCCAACAAGCGAGCCAATGTCTTCGCTTGGTCCACATGCATCGAAGGTCGAACGAGCCTTCGGCAAGGCGAGCCGCGCGACCACTGAGATTGTGCGATCCGCGGCAGCGCGAAATATGGCATGGCGAGTGGGAACGGGTAGTTCGCAACGCGATGCAAGGGACAGGATTGCTAGGCCCCTCAACCTGCTCGTCGCCCGCAACGTAACGCAGCGCGCGCGTTTGTTCGGCGGCGTGCACGTGATCGACCAAGGACTCCTCAACGAATGGTGGTCTGCTGCCATACGTGGTGACGAGGAGTCCGTACTTTCAACCCTTGCCGACGATGCCGCAACGTCACCTCTGCCCGATTTACTGGTGCGAGTGGATGCTCCAGCTGAGGTCATCGCCGACCGATTAGAGCAACGCACCACTTCTCAAAGCAGGCTTGAAAACCAATCGCGACCCAATCTCTTGGAAGAACTTTCCCGCGGTACGCGCTTGTTCGACAAGATCGAGTACTGTTTGCAAGCTGTTTTGGAACGCAGAGGGGTTCTGGTGCTCAGAGTGAACACGATGGACCCCCTAGCGATCAAGACCATCGCCGCTGTAGCCTCTACCTGAAGCTCCATCGGGGGTAGGAACGTGAAGCGCACACGAAGAGTGGCAATAGCGATCGTCACAGCGGGAACTTTCGCGATCCCAGGTTTACTGTCGACAGGGCCCTCCGGCGCGGCAACCCCTGGATGCCTAAGTACTCCGACCCGCGTGCTTTCCGGAGATCAACCGTCATTCACTTCCAATCTTGTTAGCGGCGAACGCGTCGATGCACGGCTAGGGACATGGACATCTACCCCTGCGATTCCCATGGACTACGCGATCTACTTCGATACTGCAGGCGAGGGATCGTGCTGGCTGGGTGGAAAAACGGCAGGACCGTGGGGCATCTCGACCACTTGGGCGCGATACCACGACACGGCCGGTTTTGCATTCGGCGGGCCCTATTTCTCTTTGGAGGACTTTCAGACCTTCAACTACGGAGACGGAATACGCGTGCGCGATGACGCGGCGGGGTTCGCTATTCGCGGGGCTTATATGTCTTACATACACGACGACTGCGTCGAGAACGATCGCCTTGTGTCGGGACTCGTAACGGATTCACTCCTAGACGGCTGCTACGTCGGGTTCTCGGCCCGTCCTAGCGACGGCGACGTGGCCGACGGCCGCACGAATACCTGGACTATAACGAACACACTTGTTCGGCTACAGGCAATGCCTAGCGTTTACGGCGGCACAGCTCCAGGTCACGGTGGCTTCTTCAAGTGGGACAACGAGAGTGCGCGGTCACCAAAGTTAGTCATCAGAGATTCCATATTTAGGGCAGACCAAAACACCAACAGCCAGGATCTCCAACTGCCGGCTGGTTACGACGTGACTTGTTCTAATAACAAGATGGTCTGGCTGGGCACAGGATCCTTCCCGGGTACGTTGCCTTCCTGTTTCACGATCACTACCAACCGATCGGTTTGGGACCAAGCAGTAGCTACGTGGCGAAACACGCACACCTACGTCAAGGGTGGTCCCGAGGTGTCGATAGGCGACTCAAGCGTCGTCGAAGGCGACAGCGGTACGCGTTCCTTCCAGTTCCACGTAGGGCTTTCGGCTGCTCCTGGTGTCAACCCTGGGGTAGTCATCTACTACACGACGGCGACAGGAACTGCAGGGACAAGTGACTTCACGGCGAAGAAGGGCAAGATCACCTTCACGGGTAATCAGGTATCCAAAGTGATCACTATTCCAATAAAACCGGACACCGTCAACGAATCGAACGAGACGATGCGTTTCCTGATTGCAGGAATCGAGAACGGCGTTGCACGTGACGACATCGGCGTCGGCACGATCCTCAATGATGACTCTTCGAACACGCAGGGGGTTTCAATAAGCGACGGGGCTACGGTCGAAGGCGACAGCGGTACGCGATCGATCACGCTGCTAGTCAGCCTGCGGCAACCCGCTACGTCCGACGTCGTGATTACATATACGACCTTGACCACTGGATCGGCCACATCGGGCATCGACTACACGCCAAGAACGGGGAGCGTGACAATCAATGCCACAAAAACCTTCAAGACGATCACAATACCTATAATTTCTGACAGCACTTCTGAGGGCGATGAACAGTTCGCCGTTTCGCTGACCAGCGCGACGGGGATGGACCTGTTCCGTCCCGTGGGAACGGTGACGATTGTGAACGACGACTAGGACAGACGTCTGTCACGCAGGAACTTGCGCTCCGACGACCCACATCGAAAAGAACTGAGAACCGCCGCCGTAGGCATGACCTAGTGCGAGCCCCGTATGCAAAGGCACCTGGAAATCGCCCGCCCTTCCGCGAACCTGTTGTGCTGCTTCTCCAAACCGAATCATCCCGGACGCACC
>SHUZ01000075.1 GCA_009694415.1 Acidimicrobiia bacterium | reverse complement strand
CTTCAGGAGTAGTGGATCAGCTTTGCTTTGGGGTCAGACCCCTTCGCAACGTTGACCGCTAGCGACCTGTCGGCGTTTGCGTGTTGTTACGTTGCGGCCGACATCCCAGCCGAGGCGGACACCATCTGAGCTCGGCCGCGAGCACGGCGACCACGTGATTCTGACCTGGCTTCCCTACTGCGGTACGTGCCGTCAGTGCCTGCGTGGTCGACCAAATATCTGTGAGGGACAGGCGCGCCATAAGCGATACCTTGACCTATTGAACGACAATTCATCCCGCGTGTCCGCAGCAATCTAACCGTGCCTGAAAGTCAGCGAATTCCTGGGTGTTCACCACCATCTACGAGTACCGTTGCCCCGGTCACCCACGATGCCCGCGGTGAACAGAGGAAAACTACGACATCAGCGACCTCAGCGGCACGACCAAGTCGGCCAGAGGGAATCCCAGCGCGCGTTCGCTCATACTCGTCAGGATTGTTTTTGTGGACTGTGCCCCAGTAGCCGTCACTTGTCTCGATCGCCCCGGGGGCGACTGCATTGACGCGAATTCCATGTGGTGCCTCTGCGATAGCAGCATTTTTGACCCAGGCAAGTAGGGCGGCCTTCATTACTGAGTATGCGTGGTGAGGGGTTGCACCCGACATACCGTGGACACTCGAAAAGACACACAGTGAAAAGGGGTGACCTGGCTGGACACGCTTAATCTCGTTCAAAAGCCGAACGCCCTGCATCAGATCGATGGAGTAGGCGTCCGCATACTCTTGTTCGGTCCCGGCGTCGCCGTTTGCCGTTGCGACCGCGACTGCGGCATCGATCGGGCCGTGTTGTGCGATCGCAGCCGCTACGACGGCTTCGACGCCGCTAACACTGCCCACATCTCCAGCGATCGTAGCGACGTCTGTTGCGGTTCGTGCGCAGGCGCTCACCCGTGCTCCTTCAGCGACAAACGCGGCCACGGTAGCGAGTCCGATACTACGGCTGGCGCCGCTGATCAAAACATGTTTGGCTGCGAGATCAAGATCCATCAGCGATCAATCGACCGGTGCCCCTGCATTGATGGGAGTGAGGGTCCTCCACAACTTAGGAAGCCACCGTCAATGTAGAGCGTCTGTCCTGTTACCCAGTCGGCATCATCCCGAAGAAAAAAACGTACCCCGTTGGCAATATCGCTTGGTGTGCCGAAGCGTCGAATCGGTGTTCGGCCAAGCTCAGCCGCAACCCAATCTGGGTTAGCCATCACATTCGCCGCGAGCGGGGTGTCAATGGTTCCCGGCCCTACGGCATTAACGGTAATCCCGTGCTCAGCGAGCTCATTTGCCATATTTCGAGTGAGCAGCAGGACAGCTCCCTTCGATGCTCCGTAGGCTGTCATATGAGCCCAGCCTTGAACGCTGGCAGTCGATGCGATGTTGATGATTCGTCCGACACCCGCATCGCGCATCCGACGAGCCGCCTCCTGCCCCGCGAAGAACATGCCACGCACGTTGACTGCCATGACGGTGTCAAACATCTCGGGCGTGGTGTCGAGGTAGGCGATCTCTGGGCCGACACCGGCTACATAGACCAAGCCCCATGGTGCCGCGGCGTAGACGTCATCAATCTGAGCGAAGGTGCGTGTGATGGCTGCAGGGTCAGCGAGGTCGCACGCAAAATGAGTAAAGTTGCCATCCGTTAACTGCGCCGTGTTATCACCTGGGCGAATATCGATGCCAGCGACGTGGTAGCCCTCATCACAGAGAACCTTCGCAATCCCCTGGCCGATACCTCGAGAAGTTCCCGTAACGATGACGAGTTTTTCACTCATGTCCGCACCAGAGCGAGGCAGTCGGCAGGTTCAATCTCTACGTTCACCGAGGATCCGATTGACCATGATTCGCCCCCAGCGGGGCTCTCTGCTTTGACGACGGAGTCGACTCCTGGGATCCTCAGCTCGTAGGCAAACCCCGTGCCGCGGAACGCTAAATCACTCACCTCTGCTGGAATTCCGACATCCCCGCCGAGAAGGCGAACTTTTTCTGGGCGTACGACGAGCCATGCTGGCCCTTTAATGTCAGTGTCGATCGCGATTCGCTTGCCGCCGAGCATAAACGAGCGGCTAGAGATTTCAACGGGGATGACATTAGAGTCGCCAACAAAGCTAGCGACGAATGGGTTGGCTGGACGATGGTAAATCTCCGTTGGCGTTCCGAGTTGGGAAACTCTGCCGTTCTCGAACACGGCAATTCGGTCTGATAGTGCGAGGGCTTCGCGCTGATCGTGAGTCACGTAGATAAACGTCGCTTTTGTCTCTCGGTGGACGCGTCGCAACTCACCTTCCATTTCAAGACGAATCTTGAGGTCAAGGGCAGACAGCGGCTCATCAAGTAGCAGCACCGATGGGCGCTTGACGAGCGCGCGGGCAAGGGCAACACGCTGCATTTGGCCGCCAGAAAGCTCGTGTGCCCGGCGGTTCTCGTAGCCTTCCAATCGGACGAGCAGTAACGCCTCATTGACTCTTTCAGCGATCTCTCGTTTTGACAGCCGAGGAGACTCCAGTTTCAGCCCGAAGGCAATGTTTCCTGTGACGTTAAGGTGCGGAAACAGCGTTGGGCGTTGAAACACCATGTTGATCGAACGCTGATGGGCAGGTTGCCTTGTGATATCCACCGCGTCCATCGTGATGGTTCCGGACTGAGGCCTGATAAAGCCGGCGACAGCGCGGAGCAGCGTTGTCTTGCCACAGCCGGATGGGCCGAGCAATGTAATGAACTCTTGATCGCCGATATCGAGGGATACGTCATCAAGTGCACGCACGTCGCCATAGGTTTGTGTCACGCCAATAATGGAGATACGGCTCATGTAATCGAGGTGTCCTTGAATCTGGAGTAGCGTCGCCGTCGTTCGCTACGCATGACGGCAACGAATGCGACGATCCAGAGGAGCATCGTCATTGCGAGTAACAGTGTTGAAATTACGTTGATAGTTGGGCTGACCGTTCGGCGCAGTTGTGACCAGATATACATTGGCAGCGTGGATTCTGATCCGATCACGAAGAACGTGATGATGAACTCGTCGAATGAGAGGGCAAAGGTCAGGCAGGATGCCGCGATCATAATCGGCCAAACTTGAGGAAACGTGACCTTCCAGAACACCTGCCAAGGGTTTGCTCCAAGATCCGCAGCGGTTTCCTCCAAGGTCAGATCAAGACGATCAAGCACGGCAAGCATGATCAGGATGAAGTATGGAAACACGTAGATGACATGTGCGAATGTCACCGTTGTTAGCGAAGGTGGCAGTTCGATTCGTGAGAACCAAACAAGCAGACTGAGGCCGATGAAGAGCCCGGGTAGCGTTAGAGGTACGAAGAAAAAGGCTCCGATGACGGTTCGTAGACGACCATGGATCTTCGCTAAACCCAGCGAGGCGAGCATGCCAATTAGCAACGTTGAGAGGCTCGTAGTGAGGGCCACGATTGTGCTGTTGGTGAGAGCCCGCCGAAACTCGACATTGCCAAGCACCGACTCATACCAGCGTAGAGAAAACCCTTGGAAAGGAAGCGAGAGGCCTCCTGTTGAGTGGAATGAGAAGAGTACGACAATCATCAGCGGCGCATAGAGAAACACGATCACGCCGATAGTGATGGCAGCAGTTCCGGGGCTTCGGATTCGATCAGTCATGACACAAATCGCAGGGAGCGGAGCCCAAGTAAGCGCAATGCGAAGGATACGAGTAGATAAAGCAGAAGAAACGCGACCAACATCGTCAGTGCGCCGGCCGCTCCTGCGGGCCAGTCACCTGTTTTCAGAAAGCTCTCCTGAATGCGGACGCCGAGCATGATCCCCTTTGTGCCTCCAAGAAACTGTGGGGTCACGTAGTCGGATGCCGAGAGGATGAAAACGAAGATAAAGGCTGTGGCTGCTGGGGCAGCAACCAGTGGTAAAACGACGCGGGTCCAGCGACGAATAACACCCGCGCCAAGGTCCTGAGCGGCCTCAAGTAGATTAATGCTGACGGGACCGAGGGCGGCATAGAGCAACAGCACGACGTACGGGAGAAAAATGTGGACAAGCGCGATGGTGACAGCAAACCGGTTGAAGAGGAGAAACTGAAGCGGTGCATCGATCGCCCCAATCGAGATAAGAGCACTATTCAGGACTCCATTTTGGCCGAGCATCGAACGCCATGCATAAATTCGAACCAGGTATGAGGCAAATATTGTCGCGGTAACGAGAAGCAGCACGAGATTGCGGCGAGAGCCTGCCGCATAGCGCAGCCAGAAGGCAACGGGAAGCGAGATGACGACGGTAGTGATGGCCGCGAAGAACCCGGTCCAGGCCGAGTTGCGGGCCAAGGTCCGATTGACGCCTGCACTCAGAAAGTGCTTGTAGGCCTCGAGCGTCACAGGTACATCTGCTTGGAACGGAAGAATCCCAGCGGTCAGTACGCTGTAGACAGCGAACGTGAAAAACGGTGCGACAAACAGCAACACAATGCCGACAATCGCCGGCAGTGTGAGGACAAACGGCCCCAAAGTCCGGTGCTCATAGCGATGCACAGGCACCGAGCCAGTTAGGAGCCCGCATTGGCCTTTAGCTCAGTCCAGGTCTCTAGCCACTCCTTCGCGGTCATAAACTCATCAGATTCGATGGGCGGGTTGTTATAGAAAGGGATGTTCTCTAGAAACGCATCAATGTCCTCGTACGGGTAGAGCGCCGCAGTTGACTCGCCTAGCAGCGGCACCGACTGCTCGACGGGTGTCGCACCGACGAGGTAATCAGCGACCTCAGCATTGATCTTAGGTTCTAGGATGTTGTTGATCCAAGAGTAGGCAGTGTCTGGATTGTCAACCGTGATCGGAATTGCGAACGCGTCACAGAATCCGTAGCCGCCTTCTTTGGGAATCGCTGTCTTGACGTTGTTGTTTCCAGCGTCAGCAGCGAACGAATTCATCGCCGCCCAGCCCATCCAGCATGCCACTGCCTCGCCAGATACGACAAGGTTTGTCATGTCGCCGTACGAAGCGGACACGCCTTTGGTCTGCGCGAGCAACTGTGACATGAAGTCTTTGATCTTCGGGAGATCAGTGTCTCGATTGATCTTGTCGGGTTCCATTTTTAGGATCCGAGAGACGAGTGCGATGTTTCCAGTCGGGTCATCGACAGCGCCGATCTTGCCTTTGAATTTCGGATCGAGCAGGTCGTACCAGGAGGTCAGTCCACCCGGAAGGGCAACATCATCCCAGGTAATGCCGATACCACCGAAAGTCCACGGAACGCCCGTCCGTGTGCCGTCTGCATCGACCCAAAAGTTACCCACATCGCCTTGGAAGTAGGGAAAAAGATTCTTGATGTTGGGGATCTTTTCGGGATCGAGTGCGTCAAGAATGCCGAGTTCCGCATACAGAGGCTTGTAGCCTTGGTAGTAGGTGGTGAGGTCAAACCCTGTGCTGCCGTCTGCGGCTAAAATCTTTGCCTGAATGTCGTCGTGCGTGCCGATGTACGACGCGTTGATCTTGACGCCGTTCTGTTCAGACCATGGTTTGATCGCATCGGGCGTGTCGTATCCCTCCCACGAGAGGAAGTCAATACTTCCGCCGACTTTACCGTCGCCACCCGCAGTTGAGAGTGCCGCGGTACTGCCACTGCTTCCGCTGCCACCACAAGCACTCAGGAGGGTTGGGCTCGCTCCTATTGCGACTAAGGCGACGCCACCACGAAGTAAGAGGTCTTTGCGGCTTAGAGGATTCAGTCCGAGGTTCATGAGATTCTCCTACTGGGGATGGTCTGATGTATGTCACTAGAGCCGACATAAGGTTGGTGTGTTTATACATTGTGGCGATTGAATTTACAACCGCTGAGACTGCGCGTCTCGAAAGCAATTGAGTTGCGGCGTTTTGCTGCAAAACGGAGACGCCCTACGACTCTATAGATGCTTGTGCAATTCTGATGATTCTACGCAGGCCTTTACAACGGCTGTTTTCTTAGTGCGGTGGCGGCTCTTTGGATCTGCTCCGGGCTGTTTAGACGAGATCGCGAGGCACGCTCAGCGACCGGTCACTCTCGAATACGAGGGTGTCACTTTCGAAGGCTTTAACGCTGTTGACGACGTGGAACGATTCGCTGTCACACCAGAGTTCAGAGTAGGTTCTGGTTCGTACGGACCAATCGCCACGCCGCAACGCGATTTCCCATGTGCACTTGACGCGTGCCGAAAGTGGATCACCATCAATGATCTCGAAACAGTCAGTGTTCCAGTCCTCACATTCGAGTTCGGCGTCGTGGAGGATTCGATGCGATCCCCAATCGGCGTGGTAGGTAACCCGCGTTAAACCGAGGGCCAAATCTCGCTCTATCTTTCTCGTCGAGGGAAACCCGTCGATCCGGGTGACGTGGAGTGGCTCAATGGCTAGGGGGTCCTCAAAGGGTTCGATCTGTTGATCGGCTTGGCACGGTGGTCGCTTGGGTAGGACAAGACGTACGGAGTGGACAGTCATCGTGACCGGAATCGGTGATGGCCAGACCGTAGGCCACGAAGTTGGTGAGACTGAAAGGCGAATACGTCGGCCAGGAGTAAAGGCATGTCCGGCACAGGCGAGACGTACTCGGACGTTCATACGCTCGCCTGGCGCGCACGGTCGGGGACCGTCATGCGAATCGCGGTGCGTAAGATTTAGGACTCCACGAGTAATGTGAAGTGATGATCCATCTGGTGCAATGTCACAAAGGCGGACGTAGACGAGGGCAGAAGGCTGATCGACGGTTAGCTCCAGTTCGACCTCAGGGAATCCCAAAATCTCCAAACGATTCACCACTGGATCCGAGTCGTAGACAAGGCAGCGACCATCCTCACCTCGCTGGTCGGGGGGAAGATCTGCGGGTTCGCCCCACGCGACGAAGGTACCGGCTTCGATGCCATGGGCCTGATCGCCCAGGATCTCGCGTTCCTGACGACCGAAGTCAATCAAATAATCGGTGATGCGCGATGATGGCCACGCCATCTCTCCGACCCACCGTCCAGGTCTTTCTCCATAGGCCGTCTTCGGCGGCACAGGCTCTTGGAGCCAGGCTCGAAGCAGCGGCTCGTTCATTGCGCCGTTGTCGATACCTTTCAGCCAAAAGTCGAAGAATCGTCGCGTCTCTTGAAGAAAGCCGATTGCAGGCCCTGGACGACCGTCGTCCGGATAGTTGTGCGACCAAGGTCCGATTAGACCTCGTTTTGGGCAATCTAGGCCAGCGAGCAGCCGCAGTATTGCGTTGCGATATGGGTCACCCCAGCCTCCAATCGCGTAGACCGCACAGGTGATGTTTGCGTAGTCCTCACAGACGGAGCCGTGCTCCCAATAGGCGTCTCGCCGCTGGTGCTGCAACCACTCCTCGATGTATGGTGGCGACCCTTGCAGGCGCTCAAGCCAGAGTGAACGCCAATCCTCACCATGTGTCCGCGGATCGGGAGGGCGGGTATTAAAGGCCAGCATGGTAGACGCCCACGGCAGCATGTCGGAACCCATCAGGCAGCCACCGATGTAGTGCACGTCATCGGCATACCGATCATCCGTCGAACAAACGGTGACGATCGCCTTGAGCGCAGGCGGCTGGAGCGCAGCGATCTGCAAGGCGTTGAAGCCCCCCCAACTCTTGCCAATCATCGCGACGCTACCCGTGCACCACGCCTGCTCTGCGAGCCACGCGATAATGTCACAACCATCCTGTAGTTCTGATTGAAGGTATTCGTCGAGGAGTAGGCCTTCGGAGTCGCCAGATCCTCGCGTGTCGACGCGGACGGCCGCGTATCCCTGGCCTGCGTACCACGGGTGCCTCGCGGCGTCGCGGCTGGCTGTCCAGTCGTTCTTTCGGTATGGGATGTACTCGAGAATGGCTGGCACCGGGTCCTGGTCGGCATCAGTAGGAAGCCAGATTCGCGCAGACAGACGGGTGCCATCGCTGACGGTGATAAATGTGTCGAAGGTCAGAATCGTTCGCATCATGGATAGCCAATCACGTTGAGAATAGAAGTACTCGGGCTGCGCAAAATAGAGTCGCACATGCCTGCTGCGGTCAGGCTCATGAGGACCTTGTTGGGTTGGGGAGCACCAACCTCAAGCTCCTCGTTCATGCCAAATCGCATCAGCTGTGGCACTGCGTCACGCTCCATAAAAAAATAAGATACACGTCGCTCGGCCACTGCCACGTTTGCCGCTCTTCGTGGCAAGATAATTGACGTGCGCGTGGGGGCGTGGTCGTCAGAGATCTCACTGGAATCACGCGGCGGTTGGGTCGCTGACCTAGATCGATGATTCAGGTCACGTGATTCAGCTAGAGCTACCAGACTTCTCCGAGGGCGACTCGAATCTCCTCACCGGAGACGCCGCTTGCTGCGTCGGAGCAAAGAAAGGCGATCACGGCTGCGACTTCATCTGCCTCGACGACACGGCCCGCTGCATACTCTACGGCGCGCTCCGCCCAGATTTGGTCCACGCTCACTCCGAGCCGTTCTGCATCGACCGCCGCGTGCGCCTCCGACATTTCCGAGCGAACCCATCCAGGCAGGACTGCGTTGCAGGTGATGCCGTATGGGGCACCATCCTGTGCAATCGATCGCATCATCCCGAGGATTCCTGCCTTCGCCGCACTGTAGGCCGAGTTCGCTGGCGCGCCACTCGTGGCAGCGGTGGACGAAACGAGCACAATCCGACCACCGTTTTCTTTCAAGTCTGGCCACGCCGCACGGATTACAAAGAATGGGCTGTCCAAATGAATAGCCATGCTCGCGCGCCAGATCTCCGTCGTCTGTCCGCCGACATCAGTCTCCATGTACGAGCCGACGCCGGCCGCAAGTACGAGTCGTGTCAATTGACCTTCACTTCTGGCTGCGCGCACTGCCTCATCACAACCAGCTTCCGTCGAGACGTCTATCGGTAGTGTCCCCTTTCGACCGGAGCGAGAAACGCCGACGACCGTTAGTCCCTGACGCGCAAGAAGGCGTGTTGCGGCGAGTCCAATGCCGCTGGATGCGCCGGTGATGAGTGCGACGCTCACGGTGCTGCCTCCACGCTTCGGGTTCTTTTTCGGTAACTGCCAAGCGACGCGCGGAGGCGCTCAGTTGAGGTCGGATCGGGCTCGACGGTACGCGTCGCCGGGAAAGACGGCGCAACGCCGAGGGCGCGCAGCGCAAACAAGGCAGGTCCGAAGCCGCCACCTGCGAGCGGGGCAACCTCAAGTGGCTTACCAAGAGCGTCGGCCGTAACTTGCAGCCAGGCGTCGCTATGGACACCACCACCCGTTACAACCCAACGATCGATGTGGGCGACTGACTCGATCAGATCTGAGTGGTCAAGAGTGGCTAGACCGAGCGCATCAACGACGGCGCGCATGATCTGTGGGCCCGTAGTCGTCAGCGCAAGACCAGTAATCGCGCCCTGCGCATCGATTGTGCGTACAGGTGTCCGCTCGCCTGTCAGATACGGAAGCATCTCAACTCCCGAGGCGTCGGCTGCGACATCGGTACCGAGGAGCGAATGTGCCCACGCGAGGACGTTGCCGCCGTTCGACGTCGAGCCTCCGAGCAGGTAGCCGTCGCCTGGATACGGCTGCAACTCAAGACCAGGAACCGCGACGGGCACCGGCACGACGCCATAGACGATCAGCGTCGAGCCGAGGATCACGCAGCCGTCGCCAACCCGGGTGCAGCCGGCGGCAACCACGTCGACATACGAGTCGAGCGTCCCCGCCACAACGGGGATTCCCGTCGGCACACCGATGTCTGCGGTCAGTGGGCCGATGACTGCCAGTGGATCAATCGACGGCGGTAGCGGTACGGGGCATTCCGTTCCTGTATGGACGTACTGCAGGCGCGTAATTGCATCCATCCTCGGCTCGCCAGTGAGGCGCCAGCCAACCCACGACGACATATCGACCGCGAAGGCGGCCCCAGGTGTTCGCTCGCTAAGCCAGAGCACCTTTGCGAGCGCGTGATCGTGACTAAGCAGGGGGTTGATAGTGCGCCGCTCGTCGTCCGCGCGGGTGTCGAGTGAGAAACACAGGCCAGGCGTAAGCGGAGTCGCGACCGAATCGACGAGAAAGGGTGTTGGCCCAAGTGCGCCGATACCGATGACGTCGACTGTGGACGCTGCTCCGCCTAGTTGGTCAATGGCAGCGCACATCGCTAACCATGCGGCCTCAGGGTCGTACTCGGCTCGTCCACCTTCGATGCGCACAGGATCGCCAGCGCGACCCGTCGCGATGACGCCCTCTTGATCGTCGACGACTGCGGTGCGTACACCAGAGAGTCCGAAATCGAGACCGAGTGCTCGCGTCACGGGTGGATGAGTCCGTGCAAGCGCCGGACGGTGCCGATGAGATCACCGGAACCC
>SHUZ01000074.1 GCA_009694415.1 Acidimicrobiia bacterium | reverse complement strand
GCTCGGCGGCGAGCTCGGGGATTTGATCAGGCTGAACTATTGGCCCGGTGCCTAGGTTCGGCCTCTGGCTTTCGGGCGAGACGTTTATTGCGTCGGCTACCCGGGTCGCCTCAAACCGGGTTGTCGCGTGCTGAACGCTTCACCGGTCCAATGTTTGTGGGGACGGCGTCGATCGTCGGTGCTGAGGTACTAATAGTTGACGATGTAATGACTACGGGGGCGACGTTGGCTGCGGCAGCGGCGACGCTCCGCATGCATGGTGCGATGAAGGTGCATGGGGCCGCAGTTGCGCTCACGCCTTGAAAAGACTCTCAGGAAAGGTAAAGGTAAAATTCGGGCCGAAATACTCTGGATTTCTCGGTCGATTAGGGCGATACTTGTAGTACCACCCGACGAAGGAGGCAGCGTTGTCTATTGAGATCCTCGTCCGCGGAAGAAATGTCCCGATCCATGACGATGTGGGAGCAGCGGCCCGCACAAAGGCAGCAAAGCTCGAACGCTTTGCGCATGACATCCACCATATTGAGATTGACTTCTCAGAAGTTCGTAATCCGCGGGTAGCGAACTGCCAGATATGTGAACTGACGATTCACCTCAAGCACGGGGCCTTAAAAGCCCACGCAGCAGCAACGCGACCTGCCGCCGCTCTGGATCTTGTGCTGGATAAGGCACAGCACCAACTCAGCCGACTAAAGGACAAACGGGTCGACCACGGTTGATCGTGTCGCGCTAGATCACGCGGTAGAAGGTAGCGGCGGATTACGCAGCGTGTTACGCAGCGTGTTACGCGGCGTGCCGTCGGTAGACTCGCCCGCTTATGGGCCTAATGAAGAAGATCCTTAACGCAGGCGAGGGTCGCAAACTCAAACTCCTGCAGTCGATTGTTCCCGACGTAAATGCCCTCGAGCCAGAGATCGAACGGCTGAGCGACGATGCGTTGCGGGCGTTGACTGGCCAGTACCGAGAGCGCATTCAAAATGGGGAAGATCTCGACGAACTTTTAGTCGAGGCGTTCGCGACCATGCGAGAAGCCGGCAAACGGGTGATCGGCCAACGGCACTTCGATGTTCAAATCATGGGTGGCGCTGCATTGCATTTCGGTTGGGTAGCGGAGATGAAGACCGGTGAAGGAAAGACGCTCGTTTCTACATTGGCCGCTTACCTAAACGCGTTAGCTGGACGCGGAGTTCACCTAGTCACGGTCAACGACTACCTCGCTCGTCGCGACGCCGAATGGATGGGACAGATACATCGGTTCCTTGGGCTCGAAATTGGCGTAGTGCTCCCCGATATTGACGATCCAGAAGAGAAGCGAAAGGCCTACGCGGCTGACGTTACCTATGGAACTAATAATGAGTTCGGGTTCGACTACCTCCGCGACAACATGGCCGGTTCGTTAGAAGACCAAGCCCAGCGCGGTCACTTCTTCGCGATCGTCGACGAAGTCGATTCGATCCTCATTGACGAAGCGCGAACGCCGTTGATCATTTCTGGCCGCGCCGAAGATGCGCAGCAGTTGTACTTTCAGTTCGCTCGCATTGCTAAAGGCCTATCCCGTGAACGCGATTATGAGGTCGATGAGGCAAAACGCACGGTCGTACCTACGGAAGAAGGAATACACCGCGTCGAAGAAGCACTAAATGTCGAGAATCTTTATGAGCATGTGAACCAAAATTTTGTTCATCAAATTCAAGCGGCTCTTCGCGCGAAGGAACTATTCAGTCGTGATGTCGACTACGTGGTAGCTGATGGCGAAGTCAAGATCGTTGACGAGTTCACGGGTCGCATCCTTGACGGACGCCGCTGGAGCGAAGGCCTCCACCAAGCGGTTGAAGCAAAGGAAGGCGTTCGTATCAAGGAAGAGAATCAGACGCTCGCTACGGTCACGCTCCAGAACTATTTCAAGCTTTACGAGAAGTTGTCTGGAATGACAGGTACCGCCTCGACTGAGGCGGGTGAGTTCGCGCATACCTATGGTCTAGAAGTAGTGAGTATCCCGACTAACCGTGCCATGGTTCGCGCTGATGAGCCGGATCTCATCTACAAGAGCGAAGACGCCAAATTTGAAGCCCTTGCAGACGACATCAAAGAACATCACGATGCAGGGCAGCCGGTTCTAATCGGCACGATCTCGGTTGAGAAGTCAGAGAAACTCGGTCGCCTGCTCGACAAGCGAGGCATCGTTCACGAAGTGCTCAACGCTAAGCAACACACGCGAGAGGCGCCGATTGTCGCGCAAGCAGGACGCATCGGAGCGGTGACAGTCGCCACGAACATGGCTGGACGTGGCGTTGACATTTTGCTCGGTGGATTTCCAGAGGGACTTGCTACCGAGGAGCTCTTGGCGGAGGGTCTCACGCCAGAAAGCGATCCCGAACGGTTCAATGCCGTTAAGTCAGAGTTTGATGATCAATGCAGCGAGGAACGTGTCCGAGTAAGGGAACTCGGCGGGCTATACGTGCTCGGAACCGAACGCCACGAGTCGCGCCGTATCGATGATCAGCTACGCGGTCGTTCCGGACGTCAAGGCGACCCAGGGGAAAGTCGTTTCTACTTATCACTCGAGGACGATCTCATGCGTCTGTTCGCTACGGGTGCAATGAGTTGGGTGATGGGCAAGAGTTTCCCCGACGACATGCCCCTCGAAGCGAAGATGGTTACAAAGGCAATCGAGCGCGCCCAGCGAACGGTGGAAGACCGCAACTTCGAGATTCGCAAGGACGTCCTCAAGTACGACGAAGTGATGAACGAGCAGCGCAAAGTTATTTATAGGAGACGCCAGCAAATTCTCGATGGCGGAGACCTGCGTTCCGATGCGCTGGCGGCCGTTGAAGGTGCCATCGATCACTTGATCAAGGCCACATGTGGCGATGGAAACTTCTCCGAAGAGTGGGACATCGATGAGCTCCTGGTTACCGCGCGTGACGTGTTCCCGACACGCGTTACTAAGGAGCAGATTGCAGAACTCGGAAATGCTGAAACCGTCTTCGAACTTCTAAATGGAGATGCGCATGCTCAATATGAGTTGCGCGAAGAGTCGATCGGGACTGAAACGCTGAGGGAGATCGAGCGCCGAGTCATGCTCTCCGTAATCGATCAAAGGTGGCGCGAACACCTTTATGAGATGGACTACCTCAGGGAAGGAATCAACCTGAGGGCTATGGGTCAGCGCGATCCACTCGCCGAATGGCAGCGCGAGGGCTTCGAGATGTTTGAAGTAATGATCGAAGCGATTAAAGACGACTTCGTGCGTTACATCTTCAGACTTGAAGTCGTTGCGGACGATGTGGCTCGGCCAGCTAAAAACGTTCGTTACAGCGCGGCAGAAGATCCTTCAGAGGGTTCGCGTGGGTTCGCGGCCGCAGCAGCAGCAGCAGGACCACTCGAGGGCATTGCAGATCAAGATGCGATGGGTCCAGGTCGCACCGAAGTTGTAGACCAGCAACCCGTGAAGGTCGAGAAAACGCCAGGACGTAATGATCCTTGCTTCTGCGGCAGCAACAAGAAGTACAAACTTTGTCACGGCCGTTGAGAGAGATACCGCAGTTCAAGCTCGGCTCCTGTTGCGAGGGGGGAATCCATGCGTGACTTCAGCGACGATCTGAGTGAGTTACGTAAACGTGTATTAGATGCCGAACGGTACCTACGGGTCGCAGAGTCTCGAGTGCGGGTGGTCGAGTTAGAGGAAGAGGTCAGTCGCTCCGATCTATGGGATGACCCAGATCAAGCGCGCAAGGTGACCACGGAACTATCCGCTCGTCGTGATGATGTAGATCTCGTTTCCAATCTGCAGCAGCAGGTCGATGATCTCGAAACGCTGTATGAGCTCGGCAGAGAGGAAGCGGATAGTTCGGTTGAACCGGAGATCGCCGCAGGGGTCGGTGCTCTGCGTGTAGATCTTGGACGCCTTGAACTGAGGGCATTGTTCACTGGCGAATACGACGAGCGCGACGCAATCTGCCAAGTGAGCTCGGGTGCAGGCGGTACCGATGCTCAAGACTGGACGCAGATGATGCTCCGGATGGTTACGCGCTGGGCGGAACGACGGGGATTTTCGGTTGAAATCGATGAAATGAACGAGGGGACTGAGGCCGGAATTAGCTCAGCAACGTTTATCGTGCGCGGTCGTTATGCCTACGGACTTCTCTCGGCGGAGAAGGGCGTCCACAGACTTATACGTATCTCGCCATTCGACGCGAATGCCCGCCGCCATACGGCATTCGGTGTTTTCGACGCCGTGCCCGCATTGGATGACACCGAACAACCCGACATTGATGCGAGCGACCTCAGGATCGACACGTTTCGGTCTTCGGGCGCCGGAGGGCAACACGTGAACGTAACGGACTCAGCGGTCCGCATTACTCACTTGCCGACCGGTGTGGTTGTGAGTTGTCAAAATGAACGATCGCAACTTCAAAATCGAGCGAAGGCGATGCAGATTCTTGCATCGCGTCTAGCGCAACGCCAGCGCGAGGAACGGAAGGCAGAGCTCGAAGCGTTGTCGGGTGAGAAATCGGACGTGGCGTTCGGGAGTCAAATCCGTACCTATACATTGAACCCATATCAACTTGTTAAGGACGAACGGACGCGCCACGAAACAGGCAATGTGCAATCAGTTCTAGACGGCGATTTAGATGGTTTCATCGAAGCATTTCTGCAACTCCGCCGACGCGAAAGCCTTCAGAACTAACCAACGCGGCAGGTGTCTAGGTATGCGCATGCGAAGCGGTTACCCTGGACCGATCACATGATTCGCTTCGAGAACGTCAGCAAAATTTATAAGGGCAACGTCATCGCTCTTTCCGACGCCACGATCGACGTTGGTAAGGGTGAGTTTGTATTTCTCGTCGGACCGTCCGGGTCCGGTAAGTCGACTTTCCTCCGATTGTTGTTGCGCGAGGAGTTGCCCACCAGGGGGAAAATCATCGTCGCGGGTCGGGATATTACGCAGTTAAGTAATTGGAAAATTCCGCAATTGCGCCGGAATATCGGGTGCATCTTTCAGGACTTCAAGTTGTTACCCAACAAGACGGTCTATGAAAATGTGGCGTTCGCGTCTGAAGTTATAGGCCGTCCGCGCCACGTGACAAAGGTTCAGGTACCTCAGATCTTGGATCTAGTGGGCCTGACATCGAAGGCGAATAACTTCCCCGATGAGCTATCGGGAGGCGAGCAGCAACGGGTATCGGTAGCGAGGGCATTTGTGAACCGTCCGCTTATCTTGCTCGCTGATGAACCGACTGGGAACCTTGACCCGGCTACGACGACAGGGATCATGCGACTTCTCGACCGCATCAACAGAACCGGAACCACTGTCGTGATGGCAACCCACGATTCGCGCATTGTTGACATGATGCGTAGGCGCGTCATCGAGCTCGATCACGGGACACTTGTGCGTGACCAGGCGCGTGGCGTCTACGGCGTCGGGACCTGATCGCAGATGTTTACGAGATTGGGTTACTTCACCCGAGAGACGCTTGTTTCGCTCCGGCGGAACCTGCTAATGACGATTGCCGGAATCATCACCGTGACCGTTTCGCTTTGCGTTCTTGGTACGGCATTGTTGATCCAGCGCCTTGTCGATCATGGCACTCAGCGCTGGAAGGACGACGTAACGCTCGAGGTCTTTTTAAATGTCGGCGCGCCGAAGGAACAGGTTGATTCACTCCAGCTATCGTTCTCTGAAGACAGAGATGTCAAGAGTTACAAGTACTTGACTCAAGACGACGCGTACCGGGAGTTCAAGCGTCTTTTCCAGGATGATCCAGATTTGGTCGGGACGGTCGACGCGAGTGCGTTGCCTGCTTCGTTTCGGGTCGCGCCGGCTAGTGCGGAACTCACCGTCACGGTTGCTGATAGATATCGAGCTCAACCAGGCGTAGACGAAGTGCGAACGGCGGACGAAGCCGTAGATCGCATATTGACTTTGAGCGCGTGGATTAGACGTGCGTTCGCGATCGTGTTCGTGGCGTTACTTGCTGCTTCGTTATTTCTGATCGTCAACACGATTCGTTTGGCTACCTTCGCTCGTCGCCGCGAGATTGAAGTAATGAAGTTGGTGGGCGCCTCGAACTGGTTCGTGAGGATCCCGTTCATGCTTGAGGGACTGGTGCAGGGGCTCTTGGGTGCGGTGATTGCTGTTGTTGGTGTGTGGGGCTTGAAGATACTGCTGACTAACGCGATCGAGCGTGAGTCGGGGACCCTCTGGCAAGGCTTCTATGTAGCCAACGGCGATGCCACACAGATAGCTATTTGGGTTCTGTTGCTCGGTTCCGCGATCGGCGTTATCGGCTCTATTTTTGGACTCCGCCGCTTTCTAGAGGTCTGATCGACGGTACGTCCCCTCCGTTGCTGATGTTGCTGATGTTGCTAGTGTGATTAGCGATGTTTTGGAACCGTGCGGCTGGGCTTTCTCTTTCCGCCGTTCTCCTTGTTGCGGTGTCAAGCGTGTCAGCCGCGAGCCTTCCACTGACACCGGAATCGCGTACTCAACTCGAGGGGGAGATAGGTGAGGCTTCCCGCGAGGAGCAGGCTGTCGTCAGACGGGTACTAGTAGCCCGTGAACGCCGTAAGGCGGCTGAAGGAGCATCCGCGGAACTGGGGAAAGCGATATCGGTTGCGGGTGCGCGGGTGCATGATGCGGAAGTTCTGATTACGGAATTAGCTTTACGCGCACGCGAGGTTTTAGCCCAGTTGGAACAGGCCGAGGCTGAACTGGTGGCTGCACGGCTGCAATTACGCAAGACCGCGGCCGAGCTCTATAAGAGCGGTGGTGGTTCAGAAGCGATTGCCACGCTCGTGGGGGACGCAACAAGTTTGCATGAGGTCGTCGTCGGGAAGCGCTATCTGGAAGACGCGGGTAGACGGTCTGCTACCGACTACAAAGCTTTTGTAACTCAGAGAGATCGTGTTCGGGCGGCAAAGCAGCAAGTAATCGCAGACGAGACCGCTGCGCGTGAGGCGCGATCTGTCGCGGCTACCGAACAACTGCGGCTTTCTGGATTGCTAGCCGACATGACCCGAAAATCCTCTGAAGCACGCACGCTGGAGGCGGAGGAGGGAGCGGCTCTTTCTGTCGTACAAGCGCGCAAAGGGGAATTTGAACGGCGACTCGCGGAAGTACAGAAAGCATCCAATCGAATCGGTTCAATCTTGGGTGACCGCCCGGGAGGTACAAGGCCCGGGTCCCTTAGCTTGCCGGCCAGAGGTGGGATAGCTAGTCCGTTCGGATGGCGCGTTCACCCGATCTACGGAGATCGGCGGCTTCATGCCGGAATCGATATTGATGCGCCTCACGGTGCGCCCGTACGAGCAGCAGCAGACGGCACTGTGGTTATCGCTGGATACCAAACCGGTTACGGAAACACGGTCGTCATAGACCACGGCGGTGGCCTCGCGACCCTAAGCGCTCACTTGTCCGTGATTTCGGTGAGCGCTGGCCAAACGGTCTCCGGGGGGCAACTGGTTGGCGCCGTCGGGAACACCGGAAACAGCACTGGCCCTCACCTTCACTTTGAAGTGAGAATCAATGGCTCGCCTGTGGACCCGATGGGTTACCTGTAGGCGTTACTTATCTGGTTGCGGCACCCATCGCAGATAGGGCTTTTCGGCATTCCAACCGTTAGGGAACTTGGCCTTCGCGTCCTCGTCTGAAATCGACGCCGCGATGATTACATCGTCGCCTTGTTGCCAATCAACTGGGGTGGCGACTGAATACCGAGCGGTCAACTGGATTGAATCGATCACCCTGAGAATCTCGTCGATGTTGCGCCCAGTCGTTTGTGGGTACGTGATGATCAACTTCACCAACTTGTCGGGTCCGACAATGAATACCGAACGCACCGTGACCTTCGCATTCATGGAAGGGTGGATCATGTCGTAGAGCTCGGCGACTACCCGGTCTGAGTCTGCGATCAACGGGTAATTAAGCGCTGTTCCCTTGACATCGGCGATGTCTGGGGCCCAGCCGTGGTGAGATTCGATGGGGTCTACCGAAAGCCCGATCATCTTCACATTTCTCTCGTCGAACTCGGCCTTGCGCCCTGCCAATTCCCCGAGTTCCGTGGTGCAAACCGGTGTGTAATCGGCCGGATGTGAGAAAAGTAGGCCCCAAGAGTCGCCCAAATACTCGTGGAATGACAGCGTCCCTTCGGTCGTTACTGCGGTGAAGTCCGGGGCCTCGTCGCCCAAACGGATGGTCATAGTTGGTCCCTTCGAATTGTTGTGACCGGCGATTGGATGGCGGCTGACTGCCGATTGGATGGCGGCTAAGCCGACTCGCCGCCGCCGGTTCGGCGATCATTAGATCCTATCGCGCTCTGCCGCCGATGTCCCGAGTTGACGACGGCGCTTGAATGCGCTCGGATGGCACACGCATGGTGGGCTACTCGGGTTCAGCGCTACACAAAAAGTTGGGGGTCAAGGAGGGAACGCGCCTCGCGCTTCTCGCGACGCCGAAGACATTCGCGCGCGCTCTTGGTCAATTGCCCGATGGTGTAATTGTGCGCGCGCAGGCGCGCGGAAAACTCGATGTGATTGTGTTCTTCGCGACTAGGCGTAGCGAGTTGGAGCGTAGGTTCCCCGTGATGGCGCGCGCTCTTGAACCAACCGGCGGACTGTGGGTGGCGTATCCGAAGCGCGCTTCTGGTGTTGCCACAGATTTGACCTTTGAACCTGTACAAGAAATCGGAAATGAATGCGGCCTCTTGGATAACAAAGCATGTCCAATAGACGACACGTGGACGGCGTTGAGGTTTGGTTACGAGGCCGTAGGACGCCCATCGACTCACGGCGCCTGAGCGCTGTAACCCAGGCCGCCGTTTCAGTGTGTGGGCGTTTCGTACAGGTGTCGTCGCCTGAGTTATTTGCTGAACGATTTCATGTGGACGAGGTAGCGGTTCTTCAACCCCGGGTTTCGGAATACAACATCGCACCCAGCGCGCGGGTACTCACCGTCGTTGATTCGATGCCAGACCACAGAGTGCTTATGCAGATGCGCTGGGGGCTGGTTCCATCGTGGGCTCGAGACGCAAGCCAAGGAGCACGACTCATCAACGCTCGAGCGGAAACGATCGCGGTCAAGCCGTCCTTCAGGCAGTCCTTCAAGAAGCGCCGCTGCATTTTGCCAGTGGATGGTTTTTATGAGTGGCAGGCGATACCCGGGAGGAGCAAGAAGCAGCCGATGTTCATTCGTCGTCGAGATGGCGAACCGTTTGCATTCGCGGGGTTGTGGGAGACATGGCGGGATGGTTCCAACTCTGACGTGTCCGAAATTGTTACTTGTGCAATCGTCACTACAAGCGCTAACGCAGTTATGGAGCCGGTGCATAGTCGGATGCCCGTCATGCTCGCCGAGAAATGTTGGGACCATTGGTTGGATCCGACGAATGAAGATACGGACGCGCTCAATAACTCGCTGGAGGGCGACAAAGTGAATGCGCTCGAGATGTGGCAGGTCTCGACGTTGGTGAACAACGCGCGCAATGACGGTCCGCTCCTGGTGGAGCGAGCGGAACCCGAAACTCTCTTTTGAGCATCGGGAGACTCATCGACGCGCAGGTAGTGTCGGGCGAATGATTGATACAGCGCTTCTGGAAACAATTACGACTGAAACAGCGAGCCTCGCTGCCGCAGCGCGGCTGGCAGGACCATCGGTACAGGTGCCGTCGTGTCCTGAATGGAATATGGCGAAGCTTGTAAAGCACACAGGAACAACGCATGCTTGGGCCGCTGCCGTCGTCACGGCCGGTACGCCGGTATCGCCTGGATCCATCGATCTGGGATTGCCTGATGACCCGATCGGTTTCCCTGACTGGCTTGAAAATGGCGCGACTCAATTGGTTGATCGGCTTGTGTCGGCTGGCGTTGGGGAGCCCTGTTGGTCTTGGGGTGCCGACCAGCACGTGCGGTTTTGGGCCCGCCGGATGGCCCATGAGACAGTTGTTCATCGTTGGGATGCCCAGGACGTCTCTGGCCAACCCGATGCGATCGAACCCCTAGTAGCGGTAGATGGCATCGATGAATTATTTGGATTAGTTGCGTACCACCCCACATTGTCCGAGTTCCGTGGAGCGGGAGAAACGTTGCACTTTCACGCGACGGACTGCGATGGCGAATGGCTCGTTCGATGTGCTGACGCAGGCATGGAGATCACTCGCGAACACGCTAAGGGCGACGTCGCGGTACGTGGTTCCGCTTCTGACCTGATGTTGTTCGTTGCGGGCCGCGTCGATTATCGCTCGCTCGAAGTATTCGGCAACGCAGCGATAGTTGACGACTTCGCCGCACGGTTCCGCTACTAAGTCTCAACCGCCAACAGGGAACGTTACGGCTCCAAAGCGTTGCGAAGTAGGACGAGAACATGTTCTCGACGCGCCTTCAAGGCGGTCGGTGACAGCGGGTCTTCGTCGAGCAAGCGTTCGATG
>SHUZ01000073.1 GCA_009694415.1 Acidimicrobiia bacterium | reverse complement strand
CCCGTTTTGATGCGCCACCCGCTGCAGCGTTCGCACGCACCATACCGTCTATCGCCAGCCGACGCTTGGAGTTGCTGGGAGTGGGGATAAGTGGAGACGATGGGACTCGAACCCACGACTTCCTGCATGCAAAGCAGGTGCTCTAGCCAACTGAGCTACGTCCCCGCGGACCCACGACGGTACCGCGTTCACAGCGGCCTACTGATACCCAACCATGATGTGTTCTACCCAGGATGCCGGTGCCGCATTCATCAGCGTACCGAGATCCCAGTAGTCCCACCACCGGATCACCAAGCCGTCGCGAATCTCGTGCACTGACACGAATGGAAGCGTCACGTGTTCACCGCTCGACCAATACCAATCTTCTGTGTGCTCAGTGATCACCATGTCGCCTTCGGCGGTCATCGGCCCATCGTTCAGCACGTAACGCTCTAGTGGTTCAAGGCCGAGTCGTAGACGGGCTTCGATGGCCGCCGGGCCGCGTGCACCTTCTTCGGGCGCGGGTACGTCGGTGTAGTGGCCATCGGGCGCGAAGAACGCGGCTACAGCGGCGAAGTCACGCCGACCGAGCGTGGCCCAAAAGTTTTTGATTAGTTCTTTGTTGTCTTCGGCTTGGGTCATGGCGTTGCACGCTAGCGGTGTCGTGGCGGCGATCGCGCCTAGGCGACTGGCACGCCTTCGAAGACCGCAGACTTCACTCCCCGCTCCGCGAGTTCAGCCAAGAACGCTCGCGCGCTGACTATTTCTCCAAGGCCGTGCGTGCCGGTACTTGTCGCCACCAGTCCCGGTAACGCACCGCCAAGAGCAGCAGCGGTCACTGCCAATACGGTCCCAGATGCCATCGCGGTCCGTTCAATCACGCCGTAGACAACAACCTCACGCCGCGCACCGCGCATTCCCCAAACTTCTACGCGTAGCGCCCCCCAGCCGTCAGACGATGCTTTGCGCAACCATGTGAACTTGGAGCTTGTTTCGAGGTCTGCGGCACTCGCTCTCACTATGTCGGCTCCAGGGAAAGCCGCGCGCAACAAGCCAACCCCGGTTGCGACCAACGTTGTCTCGCGCGCACCGACGGGGTCAGGGAACCACACCAACTCATGGCCAGATCGTTTCGCCGATGCAAGAACTCCTCCGGCCACCACCATTGCGCGCTCTTTGCACGCGCTCTTATACGCAGCGCGAGACGCGGTTCCTGCCACACCAAAGCGCGCAATGTTGATCTCATCTACCGAATCAAGCGCGTCGGCTGCATGGCGAGCGAGCACGTCGGACAGCCCGGGCGCAAGACCGGCTCCGGCCACGACCGGGACGCCGGCATCGCAAGCCGCGCTGTCAAGGGCATGGAGCGACGCAATAACTGTCGGGTCGTCGCCTGTCGATACGAATGGAATGCCAGCGCTGACAGCAACCTCTGCGACAGAGAATTCTGCTTCGGTCGGAACCGCGCACACTACGACGTCGATGCCGTCGGGCAGCGGTTGGTCGGGCGACCACTGAATTGCGGTTGCCAGCGGACCCATCGTTGCAGCGAGTGTTTCGCCTTGCTCCGCGCGTCGGCTCGCGATCAAGACGCTTTCGATGCCTTGCGTTTCTACTAACTGACGTGCTGCCCGGCTCGCTACTGCGCCAGCGCCGACCAGCAACGCTGTCACGCCTGTCATCGGATGCTCACCGAAGGTCTGGCCCAGTAAGTTCTCGCCAGCCGCCAGTTGTTGGCGGCACTCCGCCCTTGCCGCGCAGTCGCATCAGGAGTCCAGCGATTGCAGCGACAAACAAAACGATGATGGCCCTACGAAACGCGCGCATGTGCGGATCATATCTACGAAACGCCCAACCGTTATCCGACTCGGTGGAGCAGTGGGGCTAGTAAGAATCGAACTTACGACCTCATCCTTATCAGGGATGCGCTCTAACCGACTGAGCTATAGCCCCGTTGAGACCCGGCAGGGTACCAGCACCCTCTCCTAACAGCCCGTCCATGGCAGCGCCGGGTCCGCAGCCTGGCTAGTGCGCCGTCAAAACTTAGGCGGCGATTCCACGAGGGTGGCTTCGACGCCGCCGAGCACTTCGGCGAACAGGTTGTAGAGGGCGAAGCCGACAACGGTCACGACAGTGCCGAGCGCGGCAATCACCAAGCCGATCAATACCGATCCTTCGAGCGCAAGGATCGGCTCTAGGCGATAGTTCTTTGAACCGAGCAGTTTCCCTAAGAAACTCTCGACGTCGCCAATGACTCCGATCAGATCGGCAATCACCCAGAGAGCAATGCCCGCAGCAACGATCACCACCACCGATGCAACGTAGAAACACAGCGACAACTTGAGCACTGACGCGAGATCGAACTTGTTGATGCGAACGCGGGACTGACGCACCGCTCGAAAAGCCACGGGCTCCTCGCCTGTCACGCCACGCCTCCGCTTTACAGGTGCGGGAGATTCAAGAGCTGGCGAGTCGCCCGTGGGTTCTTCCATCGTTCTAGGCGTCCTCTCCCTCGTCGGCCTCAAGAACCGGGGCTACTGCCACGACGCTATCGCCTGAGGCAAGAGCGGCGACCTTTACTCCGGTTGCTACGCGGCCTTGACTCGAAATGTCTTTCACGCCGGTACGGATGATGTTGCCTGCCGACGAGAACACGAGAACCTCGTCGTCGGGTTGCACAGTGAACGCGGCAACCACTCCCTGACGGCTCGCTGTGATCTTCATGCCGCGGACTCCCTGGCCACCGCGCCGTTGGCTGTTGAACCTGTCCAGTTTCGTGCGCTTGCCATGACCGCTCTCGCTCACGAAGAGCATCACGGAGTCGTCTTTTGCGACATCAACTGACACGACTGCGTCCTCGGCATTTTTGAGTTTCATCCCGCGTACGCCTGCTGCCGCTCTACCCATTGATCGCACGTCGGTTTCGGTGAAGCGGATTGTCATCCCATTACGGCTCACCATAAAGATGTCGCCAGCGCCAGTGGTTTGGATCACTCGCACGAGTTCATCGTCGGGCTTGAGGTTGATGGCGATGAGTCCCGTTCGCAGTGATGAGTCGTACTCGCCCATCTTGGTCTTCTTGACTTGGCCTCGCTTGGTAGCGAAGAACAGGTACGCACCATCTTCGTAAGTGCGCGTATCGATTACCGCCTGAATGTGTTCTTCAGGTGCAAGAGCAATGAGGTTGACAAGAGCCGTGCCGCGAGCGGTGCGTTCCTTCATCGGGATCTCATGCGCGCGTAACCGGTAGACCTTGCCGCGGTTCGAGAAGAACAACAGGTACGAATGCGCTGTCGTGGTGAGTAGGTGCTCTACATAGTCCTCGTCTTTGAGGCTCGAGCCCTTCACTCCCCTACCGCCGCGGCCTTGCTTGCGGAATGCGTCGGAGGCGACGGTCTTCACGTAGCCCTTCTTGGAGAGCACCATGACGACCTCTTCGTCTTCGATGAGATCGAGAACGTCTATGTCGCCCGAGTCGAATGTGATCTGTGTGCGCCGCTCGTTGGCGAACTTCTCGCGCACTTCGCCGATCTCTGTCTTGATTACACCTTCAAGTTTTTCACGGCTGCCGAGGATCGCGTTGAGGTCTTTCATTTCGTTCGCGAGTTCGGCGAACTCGTCGCGCATCTTCTGGTGTTCGAGGTGCGCAAGACGCCGAAGTTGCATGTCGAGAATGTGGTTCGCCTGAATCTCAGAGAACTCGTATGGCTTCGCCATAAGTTGCGTGCGTGCCGCGTCTGCGCTTTCGGAATTTTCGATCAACGCGATGATGTCGTGAATGGATTCGAGGGCGCGGAGCAGACCTTCGAGGATGTGCGACCTCGCGGCTGCCTTGTCCAAACGAAACTGAGTTCGACGCGTGATGACATCGACCTGATGCGCGATGTACTGCTGCAGAGCCTGTTTGAGATTGAGCACCTTTGGGGCACCATCAACAAGGGCCAGCATGATTACGCCGAAACTGGTTTGCATGGTTGTGTGCTTGTAGAGCTGGTTGAGAACCACTTGCGCGTTGGCGTCGCGCTTTAGATCGACTACTAGCCGGTACTCGCCACGCGAAGTTTCGTTGCGGACGTCACGGATGCCTTCGATCTTGCGGTCGCCTACCAACTCGGCGATCTTGGAGCCGATTACCTCTACTGAGGTCTGGTACGGAACTTCGGTAACCACGATGCGTTGACCATTCTTAAATTCTTCGATCTCCGCGATTGCCCGCATCTTTATGGACCCACGACCGGTGCGTGCTGCATCCTGAATGCCCGATCGCCCAAGAATGAGAGCGCCACTCGGGAAGTCGGGGCCTTGCACGATGCCCATGAGGTCTTCGATCGTGGCGTCTGGGTTGTCGATCAGGTGGACGGTCGCGTCGACCACTTCGCCCAGGTTGTGTGGCGGAATGTTGGTCGCCATGCCGACTGCAATGCCGCCGCCGCCGTTGACGAGAAGGTTTGGAAACCGCGACGGAAGTACAACGGGCTCTTGGGTCTTGCCGTCGTAGGTGTCTGTGAAATCGACGGTATTTTCATCGATGCCTTCAAGTATCTGCATGGCAATCGGAGCCAAGCGACACTCGGTGTTGTGATTTACAAAACCGTTCGCGAGAAACGCGTGATCATCTGAGTCGACGCGTATCGAATAAACCGGCTGCGTGCCTGCTTCTTCGATCGACTCGACCTCTGCGTAATGCCAAGCGTTGGTCACCAGCGGCGCAATCACTCGCTTCACTTCGTCATTCGGTATGCGCGCATAGGCCGCGAGAAACGGGACCCTGTCCGCGTCGCTGCGGTTCTCGATTACAACCTTGGTCTCGCCGTTGGCATGACGCGTTTGCCGCGAGATCACTCCGAACTCAAGGAGAAGAAGTTGCACGTCGTGAGCGAGCTGATCGCTGTTCGTCGAGTACGAAACCTGAACCGCGTTCTGTCCGAGCGCCGAACTCGAGCCGTCTCTCTCGAACAGCCCTTGTAGAAAAGCTTGCTTGGCGCCGAGCGGGGCCTGCCAAACAAACTCCGGAACGCACGTCTGCTCCCATCGCTGACCCGCCGCCAAAGCAAGCTGGACCTCGGAGTTTGTGGCCGTGAGATTGTCGCTCCGGGCCGCTCGTGAAATAACAACGACTGTGCCGGGAACCATTTCTTCGAGCAGGCGCCACTGAAGCATCGGCACTCCAGCGATGTTTTCTAGACAGAGCACCGGGTGATTTAGCGTACCGGTGATTTCGTATCCCTCCCGAGTACGGACGCGGAGGGTTGGGTGATCGCCCGAGTGGAACAACGCCGTCGCCCTTACGGGTGCACCCTCGCGATCCGCAACCTTCAGATCAATCTCAACGGTCGAGTTCGGCAGTACTTCAGCGATTTCTCGGATGAGGGGTGTGCCGTTTTCGGTTGCAATACGCGTATCGCCAGTTACGCAGTAACGCATAGCTCCCGGACGGTCGTTGGGGTCGGGGCTACCGAAGTTGCCCTTACCGTCTACCAAAGGGTGGCGCAGCGAGAAGTCTTGCGCCATGCGAGCGAGTGCGTCATAAATCGACTGGTCGCCGTGCGGGTGGAAGTTACCCATCACATGACCAACCACCTGTGCCGACTTTGCGCGTTGCCGGTCTGGACGTAACCCGCGGTCATGCATGCCGTAGATGATCCTGCGGTGTACCGGCTTCAATCCATCGCGCGCGTCGGGCAGAGCGCGAGAAGTGATAACCGACATCGCGTACTCAAGAAAGCTGCGCTCTACCTCTTCTTGAATCTCGATTGGTTCTACGTTTGGTTCGAGAGTGGGCTGGGTGCCTTCTGGCACGCCGTACCTCCTGTTAGGTGACTAAATATCGAGAAAACGAACGTCTGTGGCGTTGGCCTGTATGAACTCGCGGCGGGTTTCGACGTTGTCGCCCATCAAGCGCGAGAAAATGTCATCTGCAATTGCGGCATCTCCAACCGACACCTGCAACAACGAACGCGTTCCGGGATTCATGGTGGTTTCCCAAAGTTCCATGTAGTCCATCTCGCCGAGTCCCTTGAACCGCTGAAACTCACTCTTTCGATCTGGGTTCGCTTCGACAAAAGCCAACCGAGCTGGTTCGTCTTTGAGGTAAACCTTCTCCTTGCCGACCGCCACGGAAAACAGCGGTGGTTGAGCGACGTACACGAACCCGCGCATCACCATCTCTGGAAGGTGGCGGTAAAGGAAAGTGAGCAGCAAGGTTCTGATGTGCGCTCCATCAACATCTGCGTCCGTGAGAATGATCACTTTGTGGTAGCGGGCTTTTGCAAGGTCAAACTCTTCACCGATGCCCGCGCCAATCGCAGTAATCAGCGCCTGAATCTCTTCGTTCCTGAGCATGCGATCTAGGCGCACGCGCTCAACGTTGAGGATCTTGCCGCGGATCGGCAAAATCGCTTGATACTCACGGTCACGCGCTTGCTTGGCGGGGCCGCCGGCACTGTCGCCCTCGACAATGAACAGTTCTGAACGCTCTGGATCGCGTGTTTGACAGTCGGCCAACTTGCCGGGCATCGAAGCCGAGTCCAGCAGCGACTTGCGTCGGGTTAGGTCACGCGCTTGGCGCGCTGCAAGGCGTGCCGTCGCGGCCTGCATTGCCTTGGCGGCGATCTGTTTGGATTCGGCAGGGTGTTCTTCTAGCCACTCGCCAAGTTTTTCGTTTGTGGCCTTCTCAACCATCGACCGCATATGGGTGTTGCCGAGTTTGGACTTGGTCTGTCCTTCGAACTGCGGGTTACGCAACTTCACAGAGATGATCGCCGTGAGCCCCTCACGAATGTCTTCGCCGAGCAGGTTGGCGTCTTTCTCCTTGAGCAACGCCTTGCCGCGCGCGTACTTGTTGACCGCGTTGGTGAGCGCTTTCTTGAAGCCCTCTTCGTGCATGCCACCCTCGGTGGTGGCGATGTTGTTGGCGAAACTGTGAATGCCCTCGTGATAACCCGTGTTCCATTGCATCGCAATGTCGATCTCGGAATCATCGTCTTTATCTTCGAATGAGATGACGCGCTTGAAAATCGGCTCCTTCGAGGCATTGAGGTGCCGCACAAAATCCACGATGCCTCCGGCGAACTTGAAGGTGGTTTCCGAGACGGGGTCGATGCGCTCGTCTGTAAACCGAATCTCTAGACCCTTATTGAGGAAGGCCATCTCTCGGAGCCGCTCAATAAGCGTTTGGGCGCGAAACTCCAGTTCTTCGAGGATGGTGGGGTCTGGCCAGAACGTGACCGTGGTGCCTGTACGCTTTGAAGCGCCCGTCTTGGTGAGCTTGCCGGTGGGCTTACCGCCGTTGGCAAAACTCATCTCCCACTTGCCGCCGTCACGGTGGATCTCTAGATCGAGTCGCGTAGAGAGTGCGTTTACAACCGAGACGCCCACGCCGTGAAGACCGCCTGAAATCTTGTAGCCCTCGCCACCGAATTTTCCGCCGGCATGCAACACGGTGAGCACAATTTCTGCAGCGGACTTCTTCTTGTCTTCGGGGTGCGGGTCTACGGGGATGCCGCGGCCATCGTCTGAAACTCGGCATCCGCCATCGGCGAGCAGCGTCACGCCAACCCGCGTTGCATAGCCAGCCATCGCCTCGTCTACGGCGTTGTCAACGACCTCGTAAACCAGGTGGTGGAGACCGCTTAGACCGGTGGAGCCGATGTACATTCCGGGCCGTTCGCGGACCGGTTCTAGGCCCTTGAGAACGGTGATGTCTTTAGCCGCGTAGGCCACTCGCGCATACCCTTTCGATGGTCGGTAGAACGACGAAATCTTGCAACTTCTGCCTATGGGAACTCGGCTGCGATTTCTGGGGATTCAAGAGGCCGATTTCCGCGTAAAACCGCAGGTCAGAGGGGTAGTAGTCGTGTGGGTCATCCTACCAGAACCGTGTGACAATTTCGGTTTTGTTGGGAGGTTATTTCAGGCCAGCGTCGGTCCTGTCCCAGGCACCTCTAGGGGCCCCACAGAGACCCTCACTTCGTGTACCTCGGCGATGGGTACCTCGGCCGCGATGCGTTCCACCAACACGCTGTCTAGGTACTTGAGTTGGCCGGCCCAAGCTGGCCCATCGACGACAATCGCCAGCACCCCATCGCGTAGCGCTCGCGGCCTGCTGTGCGCGGCCAGTGCGTCACCGACAAGGGCTGGCCAAGCGGCAATCAGCGCGTCGATAGTGCCTGGTTTTCCCAAACCCAGGTCGCGACGTACCGCCCCCAACGCGTCACCGATCGGCCGCATGCTGTCGCTGCTCATTCGGCGATTACCCGTCCGCGCTCTACACGCAAGTGCACGTCGGCACGTACTCCGGTCGGCAATGGTGATGCCGTTGTTAGAAGTGTTTGCGTATTGGGAAGATTGGCGATCAACGCTTCTGATCGCTGCGGATCCAACTCGCTGAACACATCGTCAAGCAGCAACACCGGATCTGCGCCGACAACCTCGGCCACTACGCGGTGGCCTGCAAGGCGCATAGCAAGGGCCAGTGTGCGCTGCTCGCCCTGCGATCCATGATTGCGCGCGTCGAGGTCGTCTAATTCAAGAAGCCAGTCATCCCTGTGGGGGCCAACCAAGCTCACCCCGCGGTCGATCTCTCTGCTCCGCAACGCCTCGAGCCCTCCACGCATTCGAGCTTCCACGTCATCTGGCATCAATGCAATGTTGCTCTCACTCCATCCCGGCACATAACGATTGCCCACCACTGTTTCGCTGCCCGCAAGCGACGCATATGCACCATCGAGCTCCGGCGTAAGCCGATCAATAAGCCGTAGGCGCCCCCGCACCTGCTCTCCGCCGTTCTCGATAAGGCGGTCGTCTAGAACTTCGAGGGTGTTTCGGTCTGATTCGCCGCGTACACCGCTTCGCAACAACGCATTGCGCTGTTTCACAATCCGCTCGACATCTGATCGCACTCCGGCGTAGCGCGGTGCGCTGGCTTCGAGCAGATCGTCCAGGTAATCCCGCCTCCGAGCAGGACTTCCCTTCACCAAGTCGAGGTCATCGGGCGAGAACACCGTCACGCGCAAATTTTCGATTAGGTCTCGCTTGCGCGTCAACGTTTGTTTGTTCACAAGAATCTTGTTGCGGCCGACCGCGCGAATCGCGGCTTCAACCAGTGTCGTGTTGTCTGTCTCATACGAAATCTCAGCGCGCACAATGGCTTCTTCTGCGCCCGACCGTACAAGAGCCGCGTCCACCACGCCGCGCAACGAACGCGCCGTGGCTATCCAGCCAACAGCCTCAAGCAGGCTCGTCTTGCCTTGCCCATTTGAGCCCGTAACTACCGTGCATCCACGCGCAAACTCAATGTCTAACTCTTCGTAACATCGAAAGTCGCGAAGCCAAAGTTTGCTCAGCCGCATTGCGGCTCCCACGCGATCAGGAGATCCGTACAGGCATCAACAGATACATGAACTCTGGCTTGTCCGAAGCACGCAAGGTCGCTGGCTTCAGCGGATCCATTGACTCGATAACCGCTTCGTCCCCATCGATCGCGAGTAACCCATCAAGCAGGAACTGCGGGTTGAAAGCGACAGTTAGATCTGCGCCTTCAAACTTGCCTTCGAGTGACTCAACGGCATCTGCGCGTTCTTGCGCGTTCGCCGATAGCTCGAGCCCGCCGGCCGACATTGCGAGTCGTACCGGGGTTGTGTCGCGCCCTTCGCCCACGATCTGCATTAGGCGTACAGCTTCTTCCAGTGCTGCACGGTCGATCGTCAAACGGTTTGGATACCCTGTAGGAATAAGTTGCTCGTAGTTCGGAAATTCTCCGTCGATAAGGCGCGTGGTTACCGATCGGGTATCCGATTCGAAACGCACTTCGCGCTCTCCGAGAGTTACCCGTATTTCTCCGCTTGGGAACACACGCTGCACTTCGTGAAGACCGCGAGCCCCTACAAGCACCTTCTGTCCATCGCCGAGCAAGCCAACACCTTCGAGATCCCTCACTGCAAGGCGGTACGAGTCTGTTGCAACCAGCCTCATCCCATTGTCTTTGGCCGCTATGAGTATTCCTGTGAGGATTGGGCGAGCATCGTCTCGAGACGCTGCAGGGATTACCTGACGCAATGCTTCTGCCAATGGGCCGGCGTCGATCGTGACGGTGGGCCCTTCTGGTGGTGGCGACTGCGGGAACTCATCACCTGGCAACAACCGCACCCCTGCACGCGCTGGGCCCGATGAAATCTTCGCGTCATCGCCAGAAACTTCGAATGTCACTGCTCCTGGACGCAAGCGCGTGGTGAGCCCGTCGAACAACTTCGCTGGTACGACCACCTGACCCGGAGCATCGACTTGTGCCGGAACACGTACACGGATTGTTAGGTCTAGATCGCTACCCACCAACTCGATGTAGTCATCGACGGCCGTTACCTGGATTCCGGATAACACGGGAAGCCCCGCGCGCTGAGCAGCAGCTCGCTGGGTTGTGCCAATTGCCTCGCCAAGAGTGTCTCGCTCGCAACGGAACTTCATTGTCCACCTCCAAGATA
>SHUZ01000072.1 GCA_009694415.1 Acidimicrobiia bacterium | reverse complement strand
TAAACCTCAAAAAGACGGTGCCGTTTGTCGGTCGCGACGCGTTGGTTGAGATCAAAAGATTGGGACCTGCGCGACGGTTGCGATGTCTGCGCATGGTCGATCCGCTCGCCGTGCCGCTCGGCTCCGAGCCTGTCCGAGTTGACGGCGAAATCGTAGGTCGAGTGACGAGTGGTGGATACGGATTCCGCGTCGGAGGCGCACTTGCGTTCGCATACTTGCCGTCGGACCGTTGCGAACTTGGCCGCACTGTCGAAGTCGAAGTATTCGGCGAATGGAAAGGGGCTCAGGTGGTTAGAGATCCGGTTTGGGATCCTGCGGGCGACCGAATTCGGGCGGGATAGCCGCGTACCGCTGAAAGGACGAGGGCGGGTTCATGATGTCCGAGCGCGTAACCTGACCAGGTCGTATTCAAGGGAGCCAAAATGACAACCGGAATGTTGGACGTCGCGGAACTGCGTGACCTCGTCGGTAAGGGCGAGATCGATACCGTAGTCGTCTGCTTTCCAGACTTGCAGGGGCGACTTGTCGGCAAGCGCGTGATGGGTAACTACTTCGTCAAGGAAATACTTGACGGCGGTAAGGACGTCGAGGCTTGTAACTACCTCATCGCTCTCGATGTCGACATGACTCCATTGCCTGGTTATGAGTTCGCAAACTGGGAACAGGGTTATGGCGACGTAACTTGCGTTCCAGATCTAACGACGCTGCGCCGAATCCCATGGCTCGAAGCGACCGCGCTCGTATTGTGCGATCTGCGTGACCACCAAACGGGAGAGCCGGTAGAGGTATCACCGCGACAAATCTTGCGCCGCCAGATCGAACGCGCTGCCGCTGCCGGATACACAATCAAGGTCGGCGCCGAGCTCGAGTTCTTCCTCTTTGAAGACTCGTATCGCGATGCTGCAGCCCTTAATTATCGAGACCTGACTCCGCACTCAGACGTAATCCAGGACTACCACGTCTTCCAAACAACGCGCGACGAGTACTTGATCCGTCAGATCCGCAATGGCATCGATGCCGCTGGCATCCCCGTCGAGTTCTCTAAGGGTGAAGCCGGTCGTGGTCAACACGAGATCAACCTCGTATATACCGACGCGCTAGAGATGGCCGACCGGCACGCGATCTACAAGAACGCAGCAAAGGAAATTGCTGCACTCAATGGCAGGTCTCTTACGTTCATGGCCAAGTACTCGATGGAGGAAGTCGGTTCGTCATGCCACATTCACTCGAGCGTGTGGGACGCGAACGGAGAGCGCTCGCTCATGTCGGATGACGACGGACCGGAACACATGTCCGACGTCTTTCGAGGTTGGCTCGGCGGGCTCATTTCGATGGGTCGCGAGTTCTCGTGGATGTTCGCCCACTATGTGAACTCCTTCAAGCGTTACCAACCCGAATCGTGGGCACCCACCGCGCTCGCCTGGGGCCACGACAATCGCACGTGCGGATATCGACTTGTTGGACATGGACAGGGATACCGAGTCGAGTCACGCATACCGGGTGCTGACGTCAATCCGTACCTCGCGTTCGCGGCGACCATTGCAGCTGGGCTTCACGGAATCGAGGCTGGGCTCGATCTCCCACCGGCGTTCTCCGGTAACGCATACGACGCTCCCGACCTCCCGCATGTGCCTTCTACGCTGATCGAGGCCATCGATCTGTTCGAATCCAGCGCTGTCGCCCGCGATGCATTCGGTCCAGCAGTGCACCATCACCTCCTCAACACCGCTAAACAAGAATGGGCCACGTTCAACCGGGCGGTAACGGACTGGGAACGACGGCGCAATTTCGAGCAGATCTAGTGGCTCGCCCCCTAGTTGCCTTACCGGGTTATCCCCTAAGGGCAGGGCGTATCGACGGATGGCGCGACAAGGGAATCGCGATCCCTGAACCATATGTAGCGGCACTCGACCGATCCGGTCTGCAAGAGGCAATACTTTCTCCCTTCGACTTGATGGACGAAGAAGCGACAGATCTTCTCGCACCATTCGCTGGCCTGCTGTTAGCGGGCGGCGGCGATGTGCTCCCCTCGAACTACGGTCACGTTCGAGATGAACGTACCTTCGCCACGATTCCCGTTCGCGACAAGTTCGAACTCGCGCTTTGCGGTGCTGCGATCCGACTCGGCCTGCCACTCCTTGCAATCTGTCGGGGCGCTCAGGTTCTAAACGTGCAACGCGGCGGCACACTTTTCCAGCACATCTCAAATGAGATGTCAGGGCATGGCAAACCCGGCGTAGAAGGCGGACAAGATATACACGCAATTGAGCTCGACGCTGGTTCGCGTGTCGCCGAAGCGATGGGTGCTACGCGGGCATCATGTTCGTGTCACCACCATCAAGCGATCGACAGTCTCGGCGATGGATTAACAATCACCGCCCGCTCCCCCGATGGCGTTGTTGAAGCAGTGGAGCTCACTGGCGATAGCTGGGTAGTTGGGGTTCAATGGCATCCCGAAGACACCGCAGACCGCGACCCGGCCCAACAAAGCCTGTTCGATGCATTCGCGCAAGAATGCGCTAGATAAGCGGTCGAAGCAATGCGTCGATGCCGCCATCGACGTATAGAACCGTTCCGTGCACGTGAGCGGCAGCGGGTGACAACAGGAACTCAACAACCGCGGCTATTTCGTCGGGCCTACCGACGCGTCCCATGGGCAACGGCATCGCCTCTATGAGGGGTCCGAGGATTGGATCATCACGCCCACCCTGCAGCAACGGACTCTCGAAAGGACCTGGGGCGACTGCGTTCAAGCGAACTCCAGCAGCCGCCCACTCACTGCAGCGCGTCCGCACCGACCGCGCGATCGCGAGTTTCGAAGAGGCATATACGGAATTACCAGGCAAGTCCAGCGCACGGGCGCGCGCGCCTGGTTCGTCACCAGCCAGGCACGCGTCGATCAACCGCTCGTCGATTGTTGGGTCGATCGTGATCGAGTTCGATGAGATTGCTACCGCTGCTGCAGGCGCGCCCGCATTTAGCGCGCTGAAGCAGCCATCCAACATTGCGGCGAACCCGAAGTAATTCACCGACACGATAAGGGCGCGATCAGGTTCTTGAGGCCCAAGACCCGCGCACGGAACGAGTCCATGCATCACGCCGTCACTAATTGCCAATACTTCGGCGACCGCAGCGTCTCTCCCTTCAGAAACCGACAAGTCCGCAATCACATCAGAATCGCGCAGGTCGACCGTGATGACGCGAGCCCCATTCGTGTGCAAGCGAGCGGAGACGGCAGCGCCAAGGCCCGAAGCCGCCCCCGTAACTGCGATGACCTGCTGCATCTAACGCGAGTTCCCGCGCGTAGGTTCTGGCAGCGCGAAGTTACGTGTCACTTAGTGGCGGTCGGCGCTACGAGTCCGCCACATCCGCCTGTTACGGGAAGGGGTGTCGCACACAACAGAAACTCGTAAACACCATCGGCAGCGCAGTCAGCGGCCAGTGCATCTAGATCCCACTGTTGCCCCTGCGGCATTCCAACGTCGCGTAACTCAATCATGTGTACCGGGAATAGGTACGGGTCGGTGCCGGGACACGGGTACGGCTCGAAAACGTGCGTATCGTTAGCAACCGCAGCAACATTGTGGCTCCACAACCACTCAACGGCGTCAAGCCCGATACCGGGAGAGATATCTGCATAGCGCTCTTTCTCGCCAATGCCTAGCCAGTGAAGTTGTCCTGTACGTACGAGAACAATGTCCCCTGACTCGACCGTCGCCCCTGCAGCTTCCAAACACTCATCTAAATCGGCTCCCGTAACTGCGTATGGCGTTTCGAAGTAGTCGACTCCCTTGAGGCGTGCCACATCGCACAGAAGTCCGCGGGTAACAATCGACCCAAAGTTTTCGATACCGAGTTGTGTAGCGCCGTTTTCCATAGAAACGGCGTCGTATGGGAAGCCGTTGTAGAACTTGCCGTCGTAACCAGCGTGCGCCAGTGCATCCCAGTGGGTAGCCGATTGAAGGCCGGTTTCGACTTTGTCATCGCTCGTTGCGAAATCTCGGTCGTCTCCACTAAATGCGAATGCCGCCGCCAACATCGTGTGTTTCGGGTTCTCGCGACCGAGGACCCGACCAGTTTGCGGGCCGGTCGCGCCCATTGGAATCGATAACGAGAAGGTCTCCCCTCGCTGAACCGCTCGTATCCCGCGCAGCGTCGATTCAGAATCGATCAGGTTGAGGGTCCCGCGTTGATCTGCGGCACCCCACCTTCCCCAGTTGGAAACACGTGCTGCAAGCGCGCTCTGTTCCGAATCGAGAGGCATCGCGATAACTCAGGCGTCCGCGAATTGCGCGCGTAGTTCATGCTTGAGCACCTTGCCGGTGGGATTGCGCGGCAACACATCGAGGATTTCGAGTTGCTCTGGGATCTTCTGCACCATGAGACCCGCCGCCTTCAGGAACTCGAACAACTCGGCCAAGTCAGGTGCATCCGATGGATCCGCAGCAACGATGACTGCGCAAGCGCGTTCCCCCGAGACCAAATCGGGAAGGCCAATTACCGCGGCGTCGGCAACCTTAGGATGCGTGAATAGAAGATCTTCAACCTCTTTCGCGGAAATGTTCTCGCCCTTACGAATGATCACATCCTTGAGGCGGCCGGTGATCGTGACGTATCCATCCCCATCGATCCGGCCCAAGTCGCCGGTTCGGAAGTAACCATTTTTGTCGAATGCCGCTGCATCGAGCGAGGAATCGAGATAGCCGAGAAATAACTGTGGACCGCGCACTCGGATCTCACCTTCTTCGCCGGGTCCTACTGTGGTGCCGTCTAGCGCGACTAGCAAAACTTCGATCCCCGCGGTAAGGGGACCTTCCGTATTCGCGAGTTGTTCATCGGTATCCGTGATACGCGCCATAGAGAGGATCGGGCACTCGGTGAGCCCGTATCCCGAAAGAACGCCAAGGCCGCCGAGTTGCGCCTTGACGTCATAGTGAAGTTGTGGTGGCTTGGCCGCGCCGCCTCCGACGAAGATCCTCACGCTTGGGAACAGTGGATGGTCGGCTGCGCGTTGCGCTTCGAGGTACGCAAGATGAAAGAACGTGCCCGCTCCAGCGATGGTCACGCGTTCGCGTTCGAGCACAGGGATCGTCGTGGCGGGCAGGAATGCCTCCACGATCACCTGCGGCGTGCCAGAGATCAGCCCGGCGAAGAACCAGCCTGCGCCACCGATGTGAGTGAACGGGAACACCAATGCGTTGCGATCGTCGACACCAAGGTCGAACGCATCGACCATTGCGTACCCCGATGTGCCGACTGTCAGATCAGTATGTTTGGCGCCCTTCGGGTCCGCGGTAGTTCCAGAGGTATAGAAGAGCCATCGCACTGGGCCATCTCCCCGTTCCCCTGGCGTAAACGGCCGCGAAGCACCGGCGGGAAGGGCAGGCAATGTCGCAGGGTCGCCGTCGGGGAGCCCACCACGCTGAACAACCAAAGACTCGAGCCCGGGAGTGCGCGAAGCGATCTGTGATGCCATGTCGCCGTAATCGAAGCCGCGCCACTCACCCGGCACGACCAAAAACTTCGCGCTTGCCTCCTTGACGACAAATTCGACCTCACGTTCGCGGTATATCGGGAGGATGGGGTTCTGAACTACTCCGAGTCGCGACAACGCGGCGACCAACACCATCGAGTCGAGCCATGTTGGCAACTGCCACGAGATGACATCGTCCTCGGAAACCCCCATTGTGTGGAAACCTGCCGCGGCTCTCTCTGCCGCGACGCGCAACTCCGCGAATGTCAAAGACTGGCCGTTCTCGTCGATCGCGAACTGTGCATCTGGCGTTGCGTCCGCGCGCGCAATGACGAGTTCCCATAGTGATCTCCAGCCGAGCAAAGTTCCAGTCATTGTGACTACTCCTTGGGTTTCGGGAACCCGCCCCCATAGGTAACGAGTCCGCCATCGATCGAAATGATTGAGCCGATCATGTAACGAGCGTCATCTGAAGCAACGTACGCGATACATGCAGCAACTTCCCCCGGCTCTGAGGCGCCTAAGCGTGACATCACTGGCCGCAATAGGTCGAAGTCGGCGTCGGCAGGTAACCGGAAGCCCTTTGTGAGAGGTGTCCTCATGCCCCCTGGAGCGACACAGTTCACGCGCACACCACGATCCAGATATTCAACAGCGAGGGCGCGAGTTAGATTCACCACTCCACCCTTCGATGCGCAATACGCGGCGCTGAAAGGCTGGCCCATGATTCCTGCGTTCGACGCTACGTTAACGATCGTGCCTCCACCATCGAGCAGGTACGGCAACGTATACCGACACATCAGAAATGTTCCCGTGAGATTGACGCCGAGGATTGCCGCCCACCGCGCTGGGTCCTCTTCTTCGGTTCTGGCGAAACCACCAATTCCCGCCGAGTTCACAAGGATGTCAGGGCGCCCCATGCCGTTCGCTACTGCGTCGACGGCGCTCTCTACCGAACTCGCGTCGCTGACATCGCATGCGAAGGCCGAAGCGATACCACCGGTTTTCGTGATCTCCTGAGCGACGCCGTTACCCGCGTCGGCCGCGAGATCGAGAACAGCGACCCTTGCTCCCTCTGCGGCCAACAACTGAGCCGTCGCGCGGCCGAGCCCCGAGGCTCCACCTGTTACGAGAGCAACACGATCTGCAAAACGCCCCATGAACTCTCCCCTATGCGCCCCATTGGGCTGGTAGTGCGAATCTAACGCGGCATCAGTTTGGTACGCCATGCCTGGCTAGGGTCCCCCGACGTGACTGCTGCTACGAATGCCCCTGACCTCCTTCGAGAGGTGGCGCTGAATCATCCAGACCGCCAGGCTTATGTTCACCAAGATCGGCAGGCGACTTATGCGTGGTTGGACCGCGCTGCGGACGGCTTTGCTTCCTCCTTGATCGAACTCGGTACGACGAAGGGGAGCGTTGTCACACTTGCACTTCCATCATCCATCAAGTTCGCTGCTTGCTACCTAGGCATCTTGCGCGCGGGCGCCATCGCGAGCGCAATCAATCTTCGACTCGGAGCGCTGGAACAGGCGTCAATTTTTGGTCGGACTGAGCCGGTCGTGACCGTGGTCGGTGACGGAGTGGACATTCCAGAAGCCATAAACCCGGGCCAGATCGTCTCCGTGAGCGACCTTGGCCCGCTACTCCAACGGTCGCCGCTGGCAGCAAGCGCATTCCCCGCTTTACGGTCCGACGATCCCGCATGCATCGTGTGGACGAGCGGAACTACCGGGGAGCCTAAGGGCGCCGTCTACGACCACGCCCGCATGGAAGCCATCAGCCGAAACATCGGGCAACTCACTGAACCAGGTGATCGACGATTGGTCGTCCTACCATTCGCTCATGTCGGATACATGACGAGAATTTGGGATGAACTCGCCAACGGAACGACAGTCGTACTCGCTGGCGAGCCTTGGTCGGCAGGCGAAACACTGCGAATCATCCGCGATGAACAGATCACGATGGGTACAGGCGTGCCGACTCAATGGGAATTGGTGTTGGCGCATCCAGACTTAGCCGAGACAGATTTCGGCGCCCTCCGCGTTTGTGGAATCGGAGGGGCTTCAGTGTCGGCAGATCTCGTTTACCGCATGCGTAATGCGCTCGGATGCCCCGTCCTAACTCGTTACACCAGCACCGAGGCCGGCGTAACAACTAGTACCCAAGTTGGAGATCCCGATGAGGTAGTAGCGACAACCGTGGGGAGGCCCGCCCCTGAAGTTGAGTTGCAGATCATCTCGCCGACGGACGGCACCGTCTTACCGGCCGAAACCACAGGCGAGATCGTGTGCCGCTCGCCCGCGATGATGCGCGGATACTGGCACGACGATAAAAAAACGGACGAAGTGATCGACGCCCGTGGTTGGCTACACACGGGCGACCTAGGTTGGATCGGCGGCGACGGCAACTTACGCGTGGTCGGGCGTCTCGTCGAGATGTATGTGCGCGGTGGATACAACGTGTATCCAGCCGAAGTAGAAGCAATGCTCAGTGAACATCCAATGGTCTTACAATCGGCCGTCATCGGGGTTGGGGATCCCATACTTGGACAAGTGGGGTGCGCGTTTGTCATACCTACCGATCCGGCTTCGCCGCCGAATCTCGATGAGCTACGCGATTGGTGTGGCGATCGAATTGCCGACTACAAAGCGCCGGATCGACTCATTGTGCTCGACTCTCTACCCCTCACAGCTATGCACAAAATCGACAAGCAAGCCCTAGCGATATTGGAGAAACAACAATGACAATTCAAGAAGTTGGTTCCGGAGATACGCGCGCTAAGCCGATACGGCTTGGCGGCGCGCTCATCACCCTCGTCGAGCCGCACCCTGGATACGAAGTTGCCTACAACCGGTGGTACGAACGCGATCATTTCTACGCCGGGTGCATGATCGGTTCATGGACTGTCAGCGGCGCACGGTACGTCGCGACACGCGCGCACAAGGCCGTCCGCTTTCCTCTGGACTCGCCAGTCGTCCCCGATATCACGAAGGGCTCTTACGTTGCCCTTTACTGGGTGCTCGCAGGCAAGTTTGGCGAATGGATGCGTTGGGGAACGGACCAGGTGAACTGGTTGCACGCTAATGAACGAATGTTTGAACACCGCGATCACGTGCACACGGCCATGTACAAACTCAAGGGTGAGGGCCATGCCGATCTCGATGGGGTCCCCGTTGAACTCGCATTAGATCGTGGCTACCCAGGGATCGTCTTGATGATTGCGGAACCCACTGAGGGGGCAACCGCGTCCTCGCTAATCGATTGGGCTACCACCCATTCGTCGATGCCCGCAGATCAGGTAGCGGCCTTCACGCCGGTTCCGTTGCTTGCCGATGCTCCGAAAGACGTGCCGCTCACTCCGGAGAGCGAACGCGTCGCGCTCTTGTGGTTCTGTACGTCCGACCCGTTGGACAATTGGAACGACTTTTCTGGCCTCTCCGATGCAATGTCACAGGAGGGCGTTGGGCGTGTTCTGTTCGCTTCACCGTTTATCAAAACAGTGCCTGGAACCGACACTTATGCAGACGCGCTTTAAACCGATTCAGGAGCGGCAACCGTCGCCTCGCTACGCTCAACAGTGCGTTGAACAGGCGCGCCTATGACTGATCCCACCAACACCCCCTCCGCCGAAGAAGTAGAACGTGAACCGGACGTGCGGTTTACCTACGCAAATGAGCGGACGTTCTTGGCTTGGAACAGGACCGCGTTAGCACTTATCGCAACTGGAGTTGCAGCAACACAGTTGCTTCCCGCACTCGATTCAAATTGGGGTCAGTGGACGATCGGTGTACCCCTAATTGTGTTGGGCGCCGTGCTGTCAATCACCAGTTTTCGCCACTGGCGCGCAAATGAAAGAGCGATGAGGTTCAATCAACCTCTACCTCCGTCCCACATTCCGTTGCTCCTGGCGATCGGCATTGCCGTAATCGCGGGAATTGCAGTCCTGCTCGCCATTTTCGACGGACAGTGAACACCATGGGCCGAGACCTCGGTTCCGAAGACATCGACCCGGAAGACGGGCTCGCAGGCGAACGAACTGACCTCGCATGGAACCGCACGGGTATCGCTGTCCTCATCTGCATCGAGTTGTTACTCCGGCGACTCTGGCCGCTAGAAGGCGCGAACGACTTCGGCATACTTCTACTCATCGCTGTCGGATTCTGCGCATGGGCGCTTGCACTGGTCAGTGCTCGTCGCATCTCGCGCACGACCCATCACGGGCGTCAGGTCATGGACGGATCCACACTGAAGTGGCTGAGCGTAGGAACGTTCGCGATAGCGACCGCTGGACTGTGCCTAGCAATGTTGCCGGTCTGAACCACCACAACTTTTAGGCTTGCGAATCACTTCGCTCGTTCGATCATGTAGACCTCAATACCATCAGTGGGTCGGGTTTGGATTGCCAAGAGGTCGCGTAATAATAAGTCTCGATCCGAGCTCGGAGGCTTCTTCTCAAGAATTGCGATCAAAGCATTGAGGGAACGTTCCTCTTTGCGTGTACGCGATCGACTCGCACGCGCCACTAGCCGTCCGTCGGCTGCCGGCGCCTCGTTGCCGTCAATCGCGAATACACGCAATGTTGTCTGATAATTAGCAGCAGTTGGGCGGCGATCAAAACCGAAGACGCTAGGCAGGTCAGGGACTACGTCCACATCTATGCCGTGACGGACCAGTTGGACAACTAGTCCTGGAATAGCCGTAGCCCCTCCTGCATCTTTAACCAAGACAAGCTTCGTTTCGGGCGGCAAAGCGGCCAGCACGCCCTTGGCTATCCCCTTCTCTATAAGTTGTTCACGTTCTTGAGGCGCGCCGTTACCCAATGCTTCGACGGTCGTGAAGACCCCCAGCAGAGCGAGTGCAATAACGGCTGCTGCGGCAATCGGTCTGATGGCTTTCGCGCGCGCTCGCACTGGTACCGCCGTCCAAGCAGCGAGCAGGACAAGTACTCCAAGAGCCGCACCGAGTACCCAGGTCCATCGAACGAGGTAGGGATAGATCGGAACAACGACGCCGGT
>SHUZ01000071.1 GCA_009694415.1 Acidimicrobiia bacterium | reverse complement strand
AGCGATCTTCACGCACCGCAGTGCATCGATGATCACGCCAGCCGAGTTAGGTGAGTCCCAGACCTCAAGCTTCAGCTCGATGTTGAGCGGCACGTCGCCAAAGTTGCGACCCTCAAGGCGGATGTACGCCCACTTGCGGTCTTCGAGCCAAGCGACGTGGTCCGAAGGCCCGATGTGTACATCGTCGGCAGCGATCCCATTATCGATTTGGCTGGTGACGGCCTGAGTCTTGGAGATCTTCTTGGACTCAAGGCGCTCGCGTTCGAGCATGTTTTTGAAGTCCATGTTGCCGCCAACATTGAGTTGGTATGTGCGGTCTAGAACCATGCCGCGGTCCTCAAACAAGCGAGCAAGAATACGGTGAACGATTGTCGCGCCCACCTGGCTCTTGATGTCATCGCCAACAATCGGCACGTTTGCCGCAGTGAATTTGGCAGCCCACTCTGGATCCGATGCGATGAACACGGGGATGGCGTTTACAAATCCCACACCCGCATCAAGACATGCCTGCGCATAATGCTTCTGCGCTTCTTCGGAACCCACGGGTAGGTAACTGACAAGCACATCGGCTTGGGCATCACGCAGTGCTTGGGCAACGTCCACGGGCTCCGCCGGACTCTCTTCGATTGTGAGCCTGTAGTACTTGCCGAGACCGTCGAGGGTGGGGCCGCGCTGCACAAGAACGGCGGAGTCAGGCACGTCAGAGAACTTCACGGTGTTGTTCTGACCCGCGAAAATGGCCTTTGAGAGCGGGATGCCGACCTTGGTGGCATCCACATCGAAGGCAGCAACAATCTCAACGTCGCGCACGTGGTAGCCGCCGAGCTCCACATGCATTAGGCCCGGCACGGTCTCAGTGGGATCGGCATCCTTGTAGTACTCAAGGCCCTGGGTCAGGCTGCTTGAACAGTTGCCGACTCCTGCGATGGCCACTCTGATCTTGGAACCGCTCATGCGGATGCTCCTTTTTGTGTCGAGGCGTCAAGCGCAGCGCGCTCTGCCTGGATAAGTTCGTCGACCCACTCGAGGTCGTGTTCGGTAGAAGATTTGCGATGCTCCATGAGGGACCGTGTGTAGCGATCGATCGTGGTGCCGCGGTTGCGGCGAGCTTTGGCGAGGCGGTCGGCCAGCTCGGCGCGCCGACGCTCCAGGAGAGCGATGCGTGCTTCGGGGTCTAGGTGGCGACAGAAGGCGAGTCGTAACGAGAAGAGGCGTTCGTCGTCTGGCGAGTCGTCCGCAGCCAGCAGTTCGGCGAAGTGTGCTTCGCCAGAGGCTGTGATGCGGTAGGCCTTGCGACCGCGGCGACCGGACCCACCCGGTACCACCCGTAGTCGTGCAGCAGCAGCCTCGCCCGCAAGGGAACCGGTTGATGGAACTTCCCCACCGTCCATTCCGGTCTCGCCAGCCCCTACAACCTCGATGTCGCCAGCCTTTTCAAGCCGTCGAAGCGCTGGGTAGAGCGAGCCGAAAGAAACGCCCCAGAACGCGCCGAGCGTTTCGCCGACGCGCTTCTTGAGTTCGTAACCGTGGAGCGGTTGCTCCTTGAGGAGGCCCAAGATGGCCAACTCCAACATCGACGAGTCCTTATCTGTGGGGGATCAGTATCTAGTGAACTTCAGGTTCTATACAAGCGATATATCGATCCGATATATCGGACATCAGTATAACCAGGTTGCGTGAACAGTTGCAAGCAGAGCGGATACCGGCGTTTTCACTGGCGCATACGCCCTGTGGAAGTGCCTACAATTCGCTGGTGCCACGAGGTACCAACTATTCCCTGGCCAAACGGGCCGTCCTTCGGGACCTGCGACGCGGATCGTGTAGCCGCGACGATGTGTGCGACGCCCACCCCGAGTTGCTGCGTGCGGCTCGCAATGTCGGTGAACCCGCCGAGAACTCATGTCCTGTATGTGGCGGCGACGAGCTCTATTTGGTGTCCTATGTATATGGAGATGCGCTCAAGGCGGCCAATGGCCGCTGCCTTTCGTATCCGGGAGAACTCGACAAGTTGCGGGCCAAGCACGACGAGTTCGACAGGTATGTCGTAGAGGTGTGCGTGGATTGCCGGTGGAACCACTTGACCGAGCGTGAACTGCATGGTCGGCGCCACGCCGTCTGAGATTCGCCATAGTGACACCGGGGCTGGGGCGGGTCTAATATTGGCGTTACCGCCGGGAGCCATTGGGGCCCTGGACGGTGGAGGAGCAGACATGGTGGCGACTGCATTTTCGCGTCCGAGTCATTTGAGCGCGCCCGACATCGCGGCGGCCAAAGGCGATGGGTATCCATTGGTAATGGTCACGGCATACGACGCGCCGTCAGCGCGCATTGTTGATCAGTCGGGCGCAGACATGATCTTGGTCGGCGACTCTCTAGCAATGGTTGTGCTCGGCTATGACGACACGCTTCAGGTGACGACCACAGAGATGGCGCACCATGTAGCGGCGGTTGCGCGCACAAAGCCGCGCGCATTGATCGTTGGTGACCTGCCGTGGATGAGTTATCACGTGTCTCGCGCCGAGACGGTTAGTAATGCCGCGATGTTGGTGCGCGCTGGTGCGGGTGCCGTAAAGATTGAAGGTGGTCGCAAGCGACTAGAGGCGCTGTCCGCGATTCTCGACAGTGAGATTCCGGTTATGGGTCACCTCGGCCTGACCCCGCAATCTGTGCGTTCTATTGGCGGTTTCAAAGTGCAGGGTCGCGAACTCGTCGCAGCGAAGGCGATCGTGGACGACGCCGTTGCACTCGCCGAGGCAGGGTGCTTCGCCATCGTTTTGGAATGTGTGCCAGACGGAGTTGCGCGTATGGTCACCGATGCCATCGATGTCCCGACTATCGGCATTGGCGCGGGTCGTCACTGCGACGGCCAAGTGCTCGTGTTCCATGATCTGGTGGGTCTCGACGACAACAAGGTCCCCAAGTTCGTTCGCCGATATGCCGACATGCGTGGCCTAGGCCTAGATGCAGTTGGGCGTTTTGTTAGCGACGTGCGGGCTGGTACGTATCCTTCGAGCGAAGAGACGTACCACATGACCGACCGTATGACAGAGGAACTAAGCATGGACGCAGACATTCCAATTGAGGTTGTCTCACCCCTGCCGTAAGGTTGATCCCGATAGGTCCACGTCGAAGAATGGCCAAGAGGAACGGCCACGAAGAACAGCCAAGCGGCTAAAGAAGGAAAGGCACCAGCGGTTTGCGGTCGGCACCGATGAGGGTCCGATCGAGAGGCACTGGTAACGTCGCCTGGTTCATGGGCTAGCGCCCTTTCATGTCAACCCTGCTCCCCGGCGTCGAGTTTGCTCGACGAACTTGGGAGCCCACAGGCACAAAGTTTGTGGTCCTAAGGAGGTGGCTGCAAATGCGGCCGTACGAAGTGATGATCATCCTCGACGCGGACCTGGAAGAGGAGATAATCCGTTCCAGTATCGATCGCTATGTTGCGATGCTTGAAGCCAAGGGTGCCCAGAAGGGGCAGATAGACATTTGGGGAAAGCGCCGCTTCGCTTATGAGGTGAACCACCGTTGGGAGGGCTACTACGTAGTTTTTCAAGCGATGAGTGAGTCCGCGGCGATGGAAGAACTGCATCGGACACTCTCCCTGGCAGATGAGGTAATCCGGCACAAGGTGTTGCGCATCCCAGAGAAGGTTTACGGGAACTTGGGCGGCAACTTTGTGGCGGCAGCCACCGAGGCAGAGTTGAAGGAGATGAGAGATGACCGATAACGCGATCACAGTGGTAGGGAACCTCGCGAGAGATCCCGAGATGCGTTACACCGCTGGCGGGCAAGCGAAGGTGACGTTTGGCGTTGCAGTAAACCGCCGCTGGATGAACAAGCAGACCAACGACTGGGAAGAGCGAGTCAGCTTCTTCAATGTGGTCGTGTGGGGCGAAATGGCAGAGAACGTTGCTGGATCCCTCAGCAAAGGCAGCCGCGCGGTTGTTACTGGCAGGCTCGAGCAGCGCAGTTGGGAAACCGAGCAAGGCGAGAAGCGCTCGGTAGTGGAGATTGTTGCCGACGAGGTTGGTCCGAGTTTGCGATGGGCTACGGCCGAAGTGAATCGCACTGAACGGCGCGGCCCAGGTGAAGGTGGCGGCGGCGGACAGCGTCCGTCGGTTCCTGACACGGGGAACGGCAATAGCAACGGCGGCGTCGGCGGCAATGCGCCGACATACGAGAACTTCGGAAACGAAGAACCCTTCTAGGGTTTTTCGAGAGATTCGCGGGAGATAAAGACCATGGCTAGAGATAACAACCGGGACAAACGCAAGGGAGGGCCCTCCTCAGATAAGAGGCGCCAACCCAAGCGGAAGATCTCGATCCTGACCCAAGAGAAGATCGAGTGGGTTGACTACAAGGATGTGAACCTGCTCCGGCGGTTCATGTCAGAGCGCGCCAAGATAAGGGCGCGCCGTGTAACGGGTAACAGCACCCAGCAGCAGCGCGCTGTGGCACAGGCAATCCGCCTTTCGCGCGAGATGGCACTGCTTCCATACAGCGTGCGGCAAGTGACACAACGCGGGGGTCGCGGTCGCAGAGACCGGGAACGTCCAGACCTTTCTGCGCCAATGCCAACGCCTGATGCTCCACCACCGATTGCAACTGAAGCGGATCTGATTGAAGATTTGTCAGTAGTGATCGTCGAGACCGAAACAGTTGAAGTGATCGAAGTGATCGGTGAGACCGAAACGATCGAAGTGATCGTCGAGACTGAAACAGTTGAAGTGGTCGAAGTCGCGCCTGAGCCGGAGGTTTCCGAGTGAAGATCGTCCTTCGCGCAGACGTAGAGACACTCGGTAAGAAGGGTGATCTTCTCGATGTAGCCAATGGTTACGCGCGCAACTTCTTGGTCCCTCGGGGATTAGCGATTGTCGCCACCAAGGGCACCATCAAGCAGTCGGTAGCGATGCGCCGCAGCCGTGAAGTCAAAGACTCCCGTGACCGTGACTCAGCGCAAGCGATGGCGACAACGCTCACCGCTTCTGCGGTCCAGATAACAGCCCGTGCTGGTGAAGGCGGCAAGTTGTTTGGATCAGTCACGTCTTCGGATGTAGCTGCAGCACTCGGTGCGGTAGTTGGTTTCGAGTTAGATCGTCGCAAGGTTGAACTGGCGGAGCCCCTCAAGGCGCTTGGGCCAGCCGTAGTAACGGTTCGCCTGCACCCAGACGTCGTGGCGACCGTATCGATCGAGGTCATCGCCGAATAAGGCCAGGTGGTCGGGTACGGGAGCGATCCCGTCCCGACTGGTACATCCGCGTGACTGTCCCAGCCGTGGTCGATAATAGGTATCCGCGCGCTTCGGTACCCACAGGCCTGGGGATTATGGGCTCTGTTTTCCACAGGCAATCCACAGGCAATTCACAAGAGAAATAGAGGTTATTCCACTTACTCCCCACAGGCACTCGGTGGCACGATGCAGGGGTACATAGAAGTCCGCACAGGTGAAACGATCAAAGGGGTTACGTGGTTCAGATCGACGACGAAAGAGCGACCCGCCGAAGCGTCGGCAGAGTTCCTCCCCACAACCTTGAAGCCGAAGAGTCACTGCTCGGAGCGATGCTCCTCAGCCGCGATGCCATAACTGCGGCAGTCGAAGCGCGCGTAGACGCGGCCGACTTTTACAAACCCGCGCACGCTCATGTGTACGGCGCGATCTGGTCGCTCTATGAACAAGGTGAGCCCGTAGACCCGGTGACCGTTGCCGAAGAACTGCGTCGCAAAGACTTGTTGGAACCGCTTGGCGGAAAAGGAATGTTGCTCGGTATCCAGGCGGGTACACCGGCCTCGGCGAACGCTGGTCACTACGCCAAGATTGTTGGTGAACTCGCGTTGCTGCGGCGATTGATCACAGTCTCTGGCGAGATAGCCGAGTCAGCGTACGCGCAACCCGACGATGTAACCGCCACCGTCGACCGCGCCGAAGCGATGGTGTTCGAGGTCGCGGAGAAGCGCATCTCAGAGTCACTCGTTCGAGTGTTCGACTCGATCACAAAGAGCGTTGACCAGTTAGAAGCGATGTATGGCAAAGACAACGCAATAACGGGGGTGCCAACCGGCTACACCGATCTAGATGCGATCCTTCTCGGCCTCCAGCCAGAAACACTCATAATCGCCGCCGCTCGCCCCGGCATGGGTAAGTCCAGTTTCGCGCTTGGTGCAGCCGCCAATGTCGCGATGGAGTGTCGTCGCCCCGTCATCTTCTTCTCGATGGAAATGGGTTCGCTCGAACTCACAAAGCGAATGCTCGCCGCGGAGGCGCGCGTCGAGGCGCGCAAACTTCAGACGGGCAGTCTTAATGACGCCGACTGGAGCCGCCTGCACACAGCGATCAGCCATCTTGGCGACGCCCCTATGTTCATCGACGACAATCCGCACTGCACCGTTATGGAAATGCGTGCTAAGGCGCGGCGCATAAAGGCGAGTCATGGCGACCTCGGTCTCATCGTTGTCGATTACATACAACTGATGAGTTCGCCGCAGCGCGTAGAGAGCCGTCAGGTGGAGGTATCCGATTTCTCTCGCGGGCTCAAGATCCTTGCGCGTGAACTCGGTTGCCCTGTGCTCGCTCTTAGCCAGCTCAACCGTCAACTCGAGTACCGCCAAGACAAGCGCCCAATGCTCGCAGACCTTCGTGAAAGTGGATCTCTGGAACAGGACGCGGACGTCGTGATGTTTATTTATCGTGACGAGGCCTACAACCCAGAGTCCGATCAGCGCGGTGTTGTCGAACTCATTGTGTCTAAGCACAGGAACGGGCCCACCGGATCTGCGCGGCTCGCGTTCCTAGATCACTTTGTGAAGTTCGCCAATATGGCTAAGGAGTAGCGGGCTCTAAGCGGGTCGCGAGAAGTCGCGGTTGGCATCGGGAGGCGGTGCCATAAAGCCGGGCTTCGGTCGCCACCCGGATGCTCCGAGATCTTCGAGCACGTGAACCATGTTGAGCAGGTCTTCTTCGTAAGAAAATTTGCCGTTGCCCGCGTAGATCAGCGATGAGATGCCGGATTGACTCCATTCGCTGCCGTCCGCGCGCGTTCCCGGTGTGATCTGCGTCCATTTGATGACCACGTTGTCGCCATCGATGGCGGTGAACTCGACGGGGAACCGCCAGTCCTCTAGACCGCGCATTGATTCGTCGAGGAACGCGCGCAGTTCGTCGACACCCTCGATGCGTCCCCACGCCGGATCGATGTATACGACGTCGTCTGTGAACATCTTGGCAAGGTCGGTCCAGGTTGCGTCCCCCGCCTCGATGAGCGCGCGCAGTTCGATGTAGGCGTCTACCGTTTCCTGCACTTCTTCGCGGGCGTAGGCCATTGAGTCTCCATTTCCGGACGGTGAAACCGATGTTGGCACAGCCGTGGAGAGTCGCGCCCGTCGGGCGGGAACCAAATGCGAGGGCGCGCACGTCCAACCATTGAGCAACCCGAGGAGGGTACAGATGAGATCGAAACGTTGGATGGGAATTGCGGCACTAGCGGCGGTGATTCTGCTGGGAGCAGGCGTAGTGGTCGCCTCGCTTGGTGGAGCGGATGCCAAGAACGCGACAACGAGTGCGACCATGAGCGCAGGTAGGGATTTGGTGATGACGCCCGACATGCCCAGCACTCCAGTCGCTTTGGAGAATACGTCCTCGGCACTTCCGGTACCTGGTATGCCTTCGCGAGTGGTGAAGACGGCAACGCTGGCGTTGGATGTTAAGCGGGGTCGCCTCGATGATGTGTATTCCTCAGTGCTTGGCACCGTCGAGTCTGTAGGCGGGTTCGTTGCGAGCAGCAACCAGTCCAAGGGAAGAGCACAACTGACGATGCGCATTCCGGCATCGCGCTTTGAGAGTTCCATCGCTACGTTGCGCGCGTTCGGCAAGGTCACAAATGAATCCGTCACTGGCGAAGATGTGACAGCGCAATTTGTGGACCTCGAGTCGCGTATTCGCAACCTGCGTACGCAAGAGGTCGTATTGCTAGACCTGATGCGCCAGGCGCGCACCATCCAAGATTCGATCGCAGTGCAATCGCAACTGTCCGGTGTGACCCAGCAGATTGAACAACTCGAGGGACAGCGCCGCCTTCTCGACGATCAGTCCGGTTTCGGAACGCTTACATTGGGGCTGGCCGTTGTTGGTGTGGCCGCCGCCGATCCTTCAGAGCCGAGCACGTTGTCGGGTGCATGGAGCGACGCGACCAACGCTGCTCTTGCGGTCATTGGTGGCACGCTCGTCGTGCTCGGAGTGCTTGTTCCGCTGGCGATGATTGCCGCGGTGATTGGTGTTCCGGTGTGCTTGATAATGCGTCGCCGCAACAATCGACCGCTGATACCCGCTCCCTCCATCTGATCGACAGAGGAATCAATACGTGGTTCGTTAGCCTTGCGTTGTGAGCAGTTTCTATGACGATGTAATGCGTGAGTTGGTCGTAGCGCTTGGCGCGGCGCTGTTCTTGGCCAATGCGTTCGCACTGCTTCGCCGGCGCCGCGATGCAACAGCGCGATCTGGGGGTAGTGGTGCTCGGAGCGCCAAGGCAAAGGGAAGTTCGAGGGTATCGACGACCGGGAGAACCCGAGAGGGCGAACTAGTGCAAGCACCCGTCACGCGCACTGCAGCATTCGCAGTTCTCGGGTTCGTGATGATGGTCGCCGGTCTCGCAGCAATCCTGACGCAGTAGGCCTGACGCAGTAGGCCTGACGCAGTAGTTACGTGTCCCTTAACCAGGGGAGCGCGGAGTTGGTTCCCAGTATGGGCCATGCCAGAGGAGGTTCAAGCCGTCTTGCCAACGGGCAGCGTGCAACACATCGCGCCAGAGCGCGGCGTACTCGCCGAACGCGATGCGTAGTGGGTTGTAGGTGTCGATGTTTTTTGTAAGGCCGTACTGAACGTGGGCGCGTTCAGGTTCAAACGTTCCAAACGCGCGGTCCCAAACGATCAGGATGCCCGCGTAGTTGCGATCGATGTATTCGGGATTTGATCCGTGGTGCACACGATGATGCGATGGCGTGTTCCACACCGCTTCGATGGCCCGTGGCAGGCGGTCGATCGCTTCGGTGTGCACCCAGTACTGGTAGATCAGGTTGATGCCGCCAGAAACCATGATCATCCACGGCGCTACGCCTACCAATGCGAGTAGCGGATAGAAAAAGATGCTGGCCCAAGGTGTCCAGGGTTGGCGCAGTGCGGTTGACAGGTTGAAGTACTCACTCGAGTGGTGGTTGACATGGCATGCCCACAAGATGCGCGCTTCGTGCTCGAAGCGGTGGTGCCAGTAATAGAGAAAGTCCCATCCGACCAGTGCCACGGCCCAACCGGCCCATCCGTTACCCAGGTCCCAGAGCCGGAATGGCCACAGAACTACCGCCATACCGAACACGGCAAGGTTGATGAAGAACACAAAGAATACAGAGCCGAGACCTATTGCGAGGCTGGCCCAGGTGTCACGCGCCGCGTAGCCGCGCACGACGTGGTCTCCAGTGCGTCGCCACCGTTGCACGATCCAGATCTCGATGCCGATCGTGGCGGCGTAAAGGGGGATCGCCCACAGGGTTACGTCGGGATATTCCGCAGCCAGCACAGCAAGCACCCTGTCCGGACCCCACAAATCGGTCCACCAGTTATGAGGCTAACACTCTGTTTTCCTGATGCCATTTTGCAGTGAATTCATGAGGAGTCATGATCGAGTCAAAGACTTCTCTCGTTAACAGTTCGTCTCTCAGTCGTGAGTTAAACGACTCAATCCTTCCGTTCTGCCAAGGTGACCCTGGATCGCAATAGCTGGCGTTTTGTGACAATCGCATCCAGGATGCGCAACGGCACGGCATTGTGTGGCGTTTCCACCGTGCGGCGATGGGCCGATGACGTGGGATTTATCATGAATGTCGCCGGACCAAGATCAGTCAACGGGTGCCTTGCCGGTGCACAAGTCACGATCACAGTCGATGGAGAACCGGTCACCGAGACGATCCAGAATTCCCAGGGACAGCCGGGCGAGGTCAATTTCACTCTGCGTTAGATCCCTAATTGGCATCCACATAGGGTCGTTGGACCTATAAAACGCTTGATCATCCACGCTTTTACCTAGATTGGGGGATTGCTGGCCGCTATGGGCCAATGCATGATGTTCTTCTTGTCACCACTCTTCGTGGTGATAGGGGGGGCGATGATCCGCTGGCGACTTGGTCGCCATGGCCGGCGGGGAGCGAGAGGCGAAACCGACCCGAAGGTCAGTATCAGCCGATCAAAGGATCAACACAATGAAACTGAAAAAAAGGTCAGTACTTATCGCCGGGATTGTTGGCGCACTCGCCATCTCCGGTGGAGCGCTTGCGTACTGGACACAGAGCGGTAGTGGAAACGGACAGGCCACAACTGGGTCCACGTCTGCAATCACCGTCAACCAGACCTCGGCCATCACCGGCTTGTACCCGGGTGGTGCAGCATCGGCACTGTCCGGTGACTTCAGCAACCCGAACGCATTCCACGTCAAGATTGACTCGGTAACGGCGACTGTTCGCACGTTCTCGAGCCAAAGTAACCCTGCGAAGCCTGCCTGCA
>SHUZ01000070.1 GCA_009694415.1 Acidimicrobiia bacterium | reverse complement strand
CCCAAGTTCTTCTGTCAGCGCATCTACGGCCGAAGGGGACGAAAGTAAGACGACGTGTACGAGGCCAGCAAGTTCGCGCGCGTACCCGTTGGCATCCGCATGAACGACGCCGTGTGCATCAGGCGCAACCACGACTACAGGAAGCTTGCGGTCGCACCCGATGAAGCGGTCGAGTTCCATCGCCGACGTCGCATCCATGCTCACTGGAACAGGTTGCACTCGCCTTCCAGCATCCACAAAATGAATGGCTTTCAACAATTCACCTACGAGACCAGGGGGCGTAACGGTGCCTATCGTGACTTCGCGTACCTTCGGCATAGCTGACTCCACCTGCTCGCTCACAACGATGTTCCCAAGATCGTGTGCAGCAACCGCTATCCGCACCGACGTGCGCCACACAAGTGTCGGGTCACTACCGGCATGGCGCGACCACGCAAGATCGAACACCTCGTCGCCGTGCTCCGGGTCGTTGAGGACGCGCCATTCGATACTTACCCCCGGCGAAGGAAGCCACGGCGACTCCGCGTTCTCAGGCCAATGCTCATATTGCTTGCCGAGCCACTGCTTCGTAAGCGCCCGCGCGGTAATGGGATCGCGGCCACCTGCTTCGGCAAACTCCAGGCGGCAGGTGTATGTCCGGCGCATCGACTCCAATCCCTTCCAGCGGCGCTAGGCGCGACAGATCAATCCAAGACCTCTCAGGGTACCGCCCACTCCCCACAGCGCTTGTCGTGTAGCGCACCGTGGCGGTGCATTATGCGACAAACGCTCGATCAACGGGTGGGTCTACCTAGCCAGGAGCACTATTGCTGCTGTTGATGGGGCCAGGCTTAGGACGCCTTCAATCTTTTCGCCGTCCCTCGACCGATCCGTGCAGCATCTGATCTCGCCGCGAATGCCTTCAACGGCTTCGGGCTCGGTTCCCAAGTTGATCGCCACCACGATCCGCTCCCCGCGCCGGTAAGCGAGTACATCTGTGGGACTGTCGAGAGATACGTACGCACCGGCGCGCAAATCCGGCAGCGCTTCGCGTAGCGAGATCACATCGCGGCATAGCGAAAGCATCGAGTCGGACTCGTGCCGCTGGTCAGCAACGTTGCAACTGAGATCTCCGAAGGGCAACCAAGGCTCTGCTGCACCAGCAGTGAAACCCCCACCTGGTTCGCCACTCCATTGCATTGGCGTGCGCTCCGGATCGCGTCCCGCGTACGGGAAAAACTTGATGCCTACCGGATCGAGCACCTGTTCCCGTGTGATTTCCGTATCGACCATTCCGATCTCGTCGCCTTCATAAAGAAAACAAGTGCCGCGCAATGTCAACAACATCATGAGTGCACAGCGCGCTAGTAATGGATCGCCACCAGCCCACCGCGTCGGGAACCGCGAAAGGTCATGGTTGCTACCGGTCCACACTGGCGTGCAGCCAACCGGAATGATCGACTCCGTAAGTTCAATTGTTGTGCGCAGCGCAGTGGCTTCAAGCGGACACTCTGCGAATGGAATGTTGAAGTTCAGTTGAAACGCGTCGCCGTCACCGTAGAACGCGAGTACGTCTTCGACCTTTCCGACGAACGTTTCACCCACGAACAAGCGGGGTGGGGAGTATGACTCCGCAATCGTCCGCCAGCGCCGATGAACATCGTGTACTTCGGGGCGACACGAGTTATAAAGCGGTAGTTGGCCGCGCATCTGATCCATAAACGAATCTTCGGATGTCGCAGGAGGGTTGTCACGCAGTTCGGCATCCTTCACCATCATGTGAGCTACATCGACGCGGAAACCTGCAACACCGCGGTCGAACCAGTAGCGGATGATGTCGTCAAACGCGTCGCGCACTTCCTCGTTCCACCAGTTCAGGTCTGGTTGCTCGGGTAAGAAGTTGTGCAGGTAGTACTGGCCGGTTGTCGCGTCCAACGTCCAAGCCGGTCCCCCGAACGTGCTTACCCAGTTGTTGGGTGGCCCGCCATCAGCAGAAGGATCGGCCCACACGAACCAGTCGCGCTTCGGATTATCCCGAGATGTGCGCGACTCCTTAAACCATGCATGATCGATGCTTGTGTGATTGGGAACAATGTCGAGCAAGATTCGAATACCGCGTCGCGTTGCATCTGCGATCAACTCGTCGAGGTCGGAAAGTGTGCCGAGCGAAGGGTCAACGTCGCGATAGTTGGCGCAGTCGTACCCGAAGTCCGCATTGGGCGACACGGTTACCGGACTCAACCAAATGCCTCGAACGCCTAACCACTGGAGGTGCTCCAGCCGATCGATCACACCGCGCAGATCGCCTACACCATCTCCATCCGCATCCATAAAGGAACGCGGGTAGACCTGATACAGCACACCTTCGCGCCACCAAGCATTCGGGTCATCAGCCATGGTCGGCGGCGATGAGTCGGCCTAGTTCCTGTAGTTGTGGAGTGGCCGCCCCCATCGTGAACTCAAGTTGCTTGACCCATAGGAAGTAGCGATGGATCGGGTAATCAAGATCGACCGAGATGCCGCCATGGACATGAAGCCCTGCGTGCACAACACGGCTTCCGCCTTCGGATGCCCAGAACTTTGCCGTATGCACTTCTGACGCGTCGTCTTCACCCGAGGACAGGTGCGTCGCTGCTGCAAGCATCGTGAGTTCAATTGCCTGCGTGTCGATGTAGCAGTCGGCCATGCGTTGTCCAACCGCTTGGAAGGTCCCGATAGCGCGATCGAACTGCTTGCGCGTGATTGTGTAATCCGCTGTCAACTTCAGGGCTGCTTGGCACGCCCCAGAAACGATTGCGCATATCCCTACAGTCGTACGGGCGACAATCCAACGCAACATGTCGCGGCCATCCGCGAGAGCGCCGATGCGGTCGGCATCTTCAACGACTGCACCATCTAGTTCCATCACGAACTGTGGTTCATGATTAGGCGTCGTCTGCCTGGTCAGGGTAACTCCAGGCTGATCAACGGCTACGAAGAAAAGGCCGATGTCTTCTCCGACCAGCGCCGGCACAAGGATCCGATCGCAAAGGTGTGCAACCGGAACGCAGACCTTCTTTCCGGAAATCTTCCAGCCCTTGCCGTCTGCAACGGCCTTCGTCTGGGGTGCATCGGGTGGAGTGCCGAGTTCGTTCAGGGCTGCCGTCACGATCATCTCGCCGCGAATGATCGCGTCCAACCCAGCGCGCTGTTCCGCATTACCAAACATCGCGACCGGCAACGCGCACGAAACGAGTGTGTGCAGCAAAGGCAGAGGAGCCAACGTGCGGCCCTGCTCCTCCAAGATGAGACACAACTCCAGGAAGCCAAACCCGAGCCCGCCAAGATCTTCTGGCAATGCCACTCCTAGGAGATTGGCATCGGCCAATGCCTTCCAAGTATCGCGATCGAACCATTCGACGGACTCATCGGCCTCTCGTAACAGCGTTGGAGTCGTGCGGTCGGTGAGGATCTGTCGTGCGAGATCTCGCAGAGCTGTTTGATCTTCGGTGAGAGTGAAATCCATGTTCTCGTCTCCTAGCGCGGGGAGCCCGGCATGCCGAGTCCGAAGATTGCGATTAGGTCGCGTTGCATTTCGTTCGTGCCACCACCGAACGTGAGGATGTGCATACTGCGGACGCGTGATTCGATACGTCCGCGCAATACCGCTTCGGGTGACCCGCCTTGCACATAAGCCACGGGACCGAGGATCTCTAGAAGTAGGCGAAACGCTTCGAGATAAAACTCTGTTCCAAACACCTTGATGCTCGATGCGGCGGCCGGGTCAAGGGACTCCCCGCGCGTTGCCCCGTCGGCAATCTTCCAGTTGGCGAGACGCAGGTATTCAAGGCGGGCGTGAACACGTGCCAGATTGAGTTGCACCCAATCTTGATCGATCACGCGCCGCCCATCGACGAGGCGCGTCTCTTTCGCCCAAGCAATCACGTCTTCGAGTTGGCGATCGACAATTCCCGATGCGCACAGCGTGACGCGCTCGTGATTCAACTGGTTAACTATCAAACCCCAGCCCTGGTTCTCTTCGCCAACAAGGTTGCCGACGGGTACACGCACGTCGTCGTAGAGCGTGATGTTCGTGTTGAGATTGGCCATGTTGCGAATCGGTTCACACTTGAATCCAGGCGTATCGGTTGGAACGATGATGATCGAGATGCCCTTGTGCTTCTTCACATCGGGATCGGTGCGAACAGCCAGCCAGACGTAATCGGCATCCGACGCCAGACTTGTGAATACCTTCTGCCCGTTAATCACGTACTCGTCGCCATCGCGTACGGCGCGGGTCTTGAGAGAAGCTAGGTCGGTCCCCGCGTCGGACTCGGTGTAACCAATGGCGAAGTGGATCTCTCCAGCAAGAATCTTGGGGAGAAAGAAGTCCTTCTGTTCCTGTGTGCCGTATCGCATGATCGTTGGTGCGACCGAGTTGATCGTGAGCATCGGAACCGGTGCCCCAGAGCGCATCGACTCGTCAAAGAAGATGAACTGTTCAATCGCTGTGCGACCTTGGCCGCCGTACTCGGTTGGCCAGCCGATGCCAGCCCAGCCGTCTGCGGCCATCTGCTTCCACACCCCACGCGCTACGGGGCCAACGCCCTCGCCACTTGCAAGCCCGGCCTCAAGGTCGGGGGTGAGCAGTTGCTCGTAATACGCGCGCAACTCATCGCGCATCGCAGCGAGTTCTGGACTGAGACCGATATACATCTGCAAGTTCCCTTCGGTCTACGGGGGCGCCCGCAGGTGCCATGGGCAAGCGCGGGACTGTAACGGTATTGGCGGAGGGAGTGGGATTCGAACCCACGGAGACCCTCACGAGCCTCAGCAGTTTTCAAGACTGCCCCGTTCGTCCGCTCCGGCATCCCTCCAGGGATCGGCAAGGCTACCGGGCGCTTGACGCCTCGAGCGTCGTCGGCAGAGCTAGCGATGGCGTAAGCACCTCGACACCATCGTCGGTGACGACCATCGTGTGTTCATACTGCGCAGTGCGCTGGCCATCTGCAGTCACTGCGGTCCACCCATCAGACCAGATTCGCTCGCGCCATGTACCCATTGTGATCATCGGTTCAATGGTGAACGTCATACCTGGCTCAAGGCGTGTTGTCGCACGTGGCTCGTCGTAGTGCGGAATCGAAAGAGCGCCATGAAACTCGGGGCCAATCGCATGCCCGCAGAACGTGCGCACGACCCCGAAATCGTTCGCCTCTGCATGTTGCTGAATCGCGCGTCCTATGGCCCGCACTTCTGCACCAGGCCGCACCGCGTCAATGCCACGGAACAAACACTCGCGAGTGACGCGCATGAGCGCAGCCGATCGTGGGTCGAGGCTTCCTACAGCGAAGGTCGCATTCGTATCTCCATGCACTCCGTTAAGAAAGATTGTCACATCTACATTGACAATCTCGCCCTCGCGCATCGGTCGATCATCGGGGATGCCGTGACAAATCACTTCATTGACTGAAGTGCACACGGACTTTGGAAACCCTCGGTAACCAAGAGGACTCGGGTACCCGCCGCGTTCGATGTAAGCAGCATGAGCGACTGCATCAAGTTCATCGGTCGTAATTCCCGGAGCGATGGCAGCGCCAACAAGGTCGAGCACCTCGCCTGCAGCTACTCCGGCCACACGCATCGCGGCTACTACGTCAGAAGATTTGACGATCGGATCACCGCGGCGAATCGGGTCTCCACCGTTCGCAATGTACGGCGGTCGCTCGATGTCTTCGGGCACTGAGCGTGTCGGGCTCATTTCGCCGGCCTTTACGGGCACGTCGGTCGGCCTGTGACAGTGCTTGTACTTGTCGCCACTTCCGCACCAACAACGCTCATTAGGCCCGAACTTCACGGGAACAACACTACCCGCAGGAGATTTCATCTTTCAGGGGCCGACGGCCCGCCGCTCCATAGGTCGCTGACGAACTACCCGATCGCGGCAAAGCGATCGGTGCCACAGAACGGCACCAGTACCTCTGGCACTTGGAAGGAGCCGTCAGCTTCTTGACAATGCTCAAACAAGAACACGAGCGTTCGACCAATCGCACACGCGGTGCCGTTCAGCGTGTGCAGTAGCGCAGTACCGCCGTCCGCGCGCACCCGCGTTTTCAACCTGCGGGCCGAGAAATCCCGGTAGTTGGAACAGGACGTGAGCTCGCGGTAGCGGCCTTCTGAGGGAAGCCACACCTCGATGTCGTACTTACGCGCGGCCGGAGCACCCAGATCTCCTGCGGCAATATTCACTACGCGATACGGAAGACCGAGGGACGTAACGAGCGACTCTTCGATCGCAAGAATCCGTTCGTGTTCGGAATCGGACTCATCCGGTGACGCGAATACGAACATCTCCAACTTGTCGAACTGATGGACGCGAAAGATGCCAGCGGTGTCCTTGCCGTAGGTGCCTGCCTCGCGGCGGAAGTTGGTGGACCAACCCGCGTACCGCAATGGCAACGAATCGGCATCGATGATCTCGCCACGATGCAAAGCGGATAGCGGTACTTCGCTTGTGCCGACAAGGAACAACTCGTCTTCGGGTAGGTCGTAGACCTGGTTGCGATCCGTCGGGAAGAAACCCGCTTCTTCCATAACGTGTTCTCGCACAAGCACCGGGGGAACGACCGGCGTGAATCCCTCGGCTACCAACCGCGACAGAGTCCACTGCACCAACGCGAACTCGAGCAGCACTGCGTCGCCCATCAGGTATGCGAAACGTGAACCGCTTGCCTCTGCCCCTCGTTCGGCGTTCACCCAGCCCCTCGCGGACGCGTATGCACCATGATCGAGAGGCGGAGATGGTGATGCCTCACCAACGGTGCGCACGACATCGCCTTCGTCTTCGCCGCCATCCGGAACCGATGGGTCGGCCGGATTTGGAACCGAAAGCGCCAGCATGCGTAGCGCCTCTTCCGCGGCGGCCAGTTCTGGTTCACGTAGCGATAGGTCTTCTTTGAGTACGCCCGCCGCAGCAATCTTGGCTGGCCGTTCCTCTGCGGTCGCTTTCCCTATCTCCTTGGACGCAGCGTTCTGACGCGCCCGTAACTCTTCGACATTCGTCAACAGAGCACGACGCGCGTTGTCTGCGACTAGGACTTCTTCGATGAGACCGTCGCGCACTCGTTTACGTTCAATACCTGCGCGGTAGTCGGGTTCGTCACGCAGTCTCTTGAGGTCGATCACGCGCGTCTCACTCGTCTCGGACCTGTCCACGCAGGTCTTCCATCCACGCGTTCGCGTCGCGCCATGCTTTTGTGACCGTGCCGCGGCGCGCACGCGCTGCTTGGCCCGCAACCGGGTAGGAGCCGAGAAACTTCACCGTCATCTGCTTGGCCGTCAATGTGCGCAGACAATCGGCAACGAGTTCGTCTGCAATGTGCCCCTCGCAATCAATGAGGAAGCAGTAATCGCCGAGGCTTTTCTTGGTGGGGCGTGATTCGAGTTTGGTGAGGTTTATTGACCGGGCGGCGAACTCTTGAAGAAGACCGAGCAACGAACCCGGGCGGTCGTGGTGTTGGAAACAAACGATGCTTGTTCGATCGTGCCCCGTGGGCGCGGGAATGCCGCGCCCGAGCAAGACGAAGCGTGTCTCCGCTTCGGGATGATCACCGATGTTGCGGGCAAGCGTTTGCAGCCCGTAGAGCTTGCCAGCCAGCGCGTTACCGATCGCTGCTTGGTCGACGCGCTTCGAGTTGGAAACGCGTTGGACGGCCTCGGCGGTCGAGTTTGCCGCTACCTGGGTTGCTGCTGGCAGGCGTCGCTTCAGGAACTTGCGACATTGCGCGATGGCGTGGGGGAAGGACAGGACGCTGCGAACATCGACGATATCTGTGCCGGGTTTCGCAAAGAGATTGAGGCGAACCGCCAGGTCAACTTCACGCTGAATCAGCAGATTGCTTTCGAATGCGAGCGTATCGAGGGTCACGGAAACTGATCCTTCGATCGAACTCTCGAGCGGCACGAGGCCGTATTCATGTTCTTTGCGTTCTACCGCGGCGATGACATCGGGAATTGACGGCAGAGCTACGCGGTCTTGCGCGGCTAGATCGGGTTGGGTGAGAAGGGCTTCCTCGGCGAATGTGCCCGAGGGACCGAAGAATGCGAGAGGCACGGCAAGTCAGCCTACCGGCCGCATACTGCCTTACTCGGCCGAGATAGAGATGGTGAAGGCTGCTTCGAACGAAGTTCCCGACTGCACCGTCGGATGCGTCCCGCTCACAAGAGCGTTCGTTGGTGCCGTCATCGGCTCAATGCAACAGAAAGCCGCGGCCGTTGGTGAGTACACCTGCGCGAATGGGTAACCCTCATCGAAATTGAGCGCGATTCGCATTGCGTCGTTAGCGATCGCAAATTCTCGGGAGTCCCCAAGAGCGAAAAGGTCGTCGAGTGCGCGTTCTGCAAGCGGTTGGATCTCCGCAAGTACTTGCTGCGTAGTGCCGGTCGGGATGCCGCGTTGGTCTAGGGCCATTCGTTCACATGCCGGTATAGACAGCGTCCAATCGCGCCGCGGCGCACCGGGCAGGACGAGGTAAGGGTGGTACCCGAACGAGATGGGTACGCCGAGCGGTCCCGTCGGACGCACTGTCGTAGCAACACGCACTGTCGTCATCGTTACCGTGACCGACATCTCGATCTCATGTGGAAATGGAAATGACGCCAGTAGCTCTGGGTGATCACCGAACGCGAAGATTGCAACGCATCGCGCTGAGCTCTCATCGGCTTCTAAATGCGTCACCGTCCAATCGGCTTGAGCGGTCATCGTGCCGTGCATCGGTAGCCCTTGATCATCCAGATGAAGGTGGGCCACCTTTAGGCCTACATCGGTTCCCTCGACGCTGTATTCCAATCCCGACAGGCGATTCGCCCAGGGATGCAGGAACGGGATGCCCGTTGTATGTCCGGCGCGGTACGCATCGAGCCCGCCGGGCAATGCAACGATCTCATTGCCTTGCCAAGAGATAGACGGTATGAGCATGCCCAGGCGAGGGATCACTACTACCTCGCAGTCGCCCGCGGTGAGTTGCACTGCGGATGTGCCGTTCCAAGACATGGCGTTGGCGTCGGACATCAGGTATCGGTCACATAGATGTTCGCGACCGAGTGATCTGCCGCTTTTTCAACGACAACCGTCGCATTCGCGCGCGTGGGGGCAATGTATTCGCGCAGGTTAACGAGGTTTACCGATTGCCATATGGCGCGTGCCATGCCTTCCCTGCCATCCGTTCCCAAGCCCCGAAAGTTCTCATAGAAAGACCCTGGAGGTGGTTCGTCAGATAGGCGCATAAATCTTGCGACATACCAGTCCTCCATCGCCACCTCATCTGCATGCAGGTAAACGGCGACGTCGAAATACTGAGCGAAGCGAAGAGCGTTCACTCCTTCGACAATCAACAAAGGCGTAGACCGGAGTGGTTTGCGAATGTCGGCCAATACGTCGTAGGAAATGTGGTCGTAAACGGGCACCATGAGACCGGTAGCGCCATCGCGGACCGCCAATAGGAACGAATCGAGTGCTTCGGTGTCGTAGCTATGCGGGAACCCCTTCTCGCCCAGCATGCCGCGTTCTTCGAGGACCGCATTGGGCAAGAGATAGGCATCGGTCGTAACAACTTCGGCTGGCGTACTCCCCACCAACCCAACAAGTTTTTCTGCTGCGGTGCTCTTGCCGACGGCGACGCCGCCTCCGATTCCGACGATTAGAGGGCCGCGTGACCCCAGTGCTTCAGTCGGGCGCGTCTCGCGTTCTTCGAGGGCGACTTCGACGATCCGCGCGAGGGGTTCGTAACCGGTCGTTTTCATCGGGCGGATCGTAGGTCGCCGCGCGTCGGGGTGATCCCATCCTAGCTATCGCCATGGGGGAGAATGGCAGGCAATGTCAACCGTCCCGGTCCAACCAGCAAACCCCGGCGGCGATCCGGCGCCAACGCGCAGTCTCGTACGGATGCGCTACATGCCCGGTCTCGACGGCCTTCGCGCAATCGCTGTGATGGCAGTGCTGCTTTACCACGCCGAACTTACCTGGATGCCTGGAGGATTCCTCGGCGTAGACGTGTTCTTCGTAATCAGCGGCTATCTGATCACAGCATTGCTTCTTGCAGAGTCCCGCAACCACGGTCGGATCGGCCTTAGACAGTTCTACCTGCGTCGCGGTCGGCGACTTCTCCCTGCACTGTTCCTTGTGCTCGGCGTCGTGTCCCTCTATTCGATCATTTTCTTGCCCGAAGAACTCGCAGAACTGCGAACCGATGTCATTGCGGCGCTGGGGTATTCCACCAACTGGTGGCAGATACTGCGCGAGCAATCGTATTTCGAAGCCGCGGGAAGACCACCTCTGCTTCGACACTTGTGGTCACTCGCAGTCGAAGAGCAGTTCTATTTGATCTGGCCATTGCTGTTCACGGCGATGCTCAAGCAGTGGAAAGGGCGTCGTAATCCGATGCTCATCGCGATCACCGCTGGCATCGTCGGTTCGACGGTGTGGATGGCGATCCTCTCGGTAGCGAACGACTTCCCGGTAACGGATCCATCGCGCGCATACTTCGGAACGGACACGCGCATCTCGACGATGCTCGTTGGCGCGTTCCTGGCAATCGTATGGTCTCCGTGGCGACTGTCGG
>SHUZ01000069.1 GCA_009694415.1 Acidimicrobiia bacterium | reverse complement strand
CAGGATGGTTGCTAGTTGTCGCGACTGCACCAGCAGGGTTCCGTCGGGTGCCCAGATCTCGCCATCTTCTTCGATAGATCCTCAGGCTGCGACATTCGTCCGGAACGAAGGCAGCACGAAATCGTCCGGTGCAAGGGAAGGGTAAGGAAGTTCGAATCGGAAATGAGTAGTCAGATCCAGCGTTGGAACCATGACAAGTTCGCTAACTTTGCAAAACAACGGCGGTGTCCAACCATCGGTGATGGCCGCGACGCGGAAGCGAAAACGCTGCAGCAGCCGACACGGTCGCCTCTTAGAGACCGTCTTCGATCTTCTCAACCGCAGTTTCAATGTCGAATGCTGTAGACGCGGGAAGCTCCCGCGATGCCGTCGGAGGCAGCGTAGAGTCGGATTCAGTCGAGTCAATGGCGACTTGCGTCACGGCTGGTGGAACTAAACCGGTGTGAGCACCAGGTCGTGCCGTTCGAGGAATGCGATTCGCTTTGCGACCGTCTCTCTCCACGCGGCGAGATCCAACTCGTAGTGCTGCCGATCACCGTCTTCGACGGCATGCTCCAGCTCATCGAACGCGCCATCTTCGGCATCCAATAACTCTCGATACCTTCGGATGAAACCTTCGTCCAACACACCGTTCGGCGACAAAGCGAACCTCCTGTGGTCGGGCACCCTTGATGGGTGTCAGGCAGTTCCCATTAACGGTACAGCAATCGGGTGGGGATTCATAGGGGAATCAGGTGACATCTCCCGACACGGCAGCGAGTGCGTCCTCTACCCCGAAACGTTCTTCATAAATAGCTCGCCCGACGATTGCTCCTGCCAGGGTGCGCCCTTCCACGGACAGCTTGCGAAGCGACACCAAATCAGCGAGAACACCAACTCCCCCGCTGGCCACAACTGGAACAGCGACCGCTTCCAACACCACTTGCAGTTGACCTAGATCCGGGCCCTCCATGGTTCCGTCTCGACCGATTTCGGTGACCACAAGCGCAGCGACACCGGACTCAGCAAATCCGATTGCCAGTTCAACCAGGTCTTGTCCAGACCCTTCAAGCCAACCTCGCACTGCGACGTCACGGCCCCTGGCATCCAGCCCTACGGCGACCCGTCCAGGGTAAGAAGCGCAGAGTTCGCTCACGAGAGCCGGGCGTTCGACGGCCGCTGTCCCCACCACAACCCTCGCGACGCCGACTTCCATCAAAGCTGCGGCAGCACGTGGGGTTCGTACCCCTCCGCCAGATTGCACGCGGCACGATACAGAGGAACAAATCGCTTCGATGGCGTCCAGGTTCGCTGCATTGCCTGACCGCGCGGCATCTAGATCAACGACATGGATCCACTGCGCGCCAGCATCCGCGAAACGGCGCGCAACAGCTACTGGATCGGCGTCGTAAACGGTCTCGGCCGCGTAATCCCCGCGCAAGAGGCGCACCGCGTTGCCTCCCCGCAAATCGATTGCCGGAAAGAGTTCTACAGCGCACCCTTTGTCGACGGAATGGCATCGCCCTCGACGCGAATGGCATCACGCAAGCACCTCGCAACACCTTTGAAGGATGCCTCGATTACGTGGTGTCCATTACGTCCAGAGGCGGATCGCATGTGCAGAGTGATGCCGGCAGCGAATGCGAACCCTCGCCAGAATTCTTCCGCGAGTTGAGGATCAAATGTTCCGATCCACTCTGAAACTGGATCGATATCGTAAACAAGGAACGGCCTTCCAGAAAGGTCGAGTGCGACCTCTACAAGTGCCTCATCGAGCGGGAACAGGCCGGACGCGAATCGACGAACACCAACCTTGTCACCGAGTGCTTCGGCCAGCGCGCCGCCTAGAACGATACCGACGTCTTCCACCGTGTGGTGAAGATCAATCTCAAGATCGCCCTTCGCAACAAGCGTTAGATCAAAACCACCGTGTTTCCCAAGTTGCTCGATCATGTGATCGAGAAACGGGATGCCCGTATCGACAGATGACACTCCCGAGCCATCGATGCATAGATCAAGGTGAATCTCTGTCTCTTTGGTTTTGCGGTCCTTGGTCGCGCGGCGTGGCGCTCTTATCGTTGAATCAGTCATGGTCCACCATGCTCGCACAGTGCATCGCCGATAGCGGATAAGAAAAGATCATTCTCGGCTGGACTGCCGACCGTGACGCGCAAGCAATCCTCGACCCCGGGCCAATTCGAGAAATCGCGTACAAGCACGCCCCGTTCCAACAAGCCCTCCCAAAGTGCACGTCCTCCGCCGTCGGCTTTAAACAGCAGGAAGTTTGCGCCCGATGGGAAGACCGAAATCCGATCTAGGGCGGAGAGGGCGTTGAACAGCCGTTCCCGTTCGCTGACGAGCATTTCGACCCGCGCTTCCATCTGCTCCCCGAACTCAAGCGCAACGATCCCAGCAGCCTGAGTTGCGGCATCGAGGTGGTACGGCAACCTCACCCTCTCAAGCTCGGAAATGATCCAGGGTGGAGCAATACAGAATCCAAGCCGCAATGCAGCCAACGACCACACCTTAGAAAAGGTTCGCACGACCACAAGTGGGGTTTCGGCAGTCACTAGGTCAGCGGCCGTCCAATCCGAAAATTCGCCATAGGCCTCGTCCAGGATCACGAGGCCAGGAGCCACTGCCATTACGGCTTCGATAGTCGCACGTCCATCAACAGTTCCGGACGGATTATTCGGGCTGCAAAGAAACACAATGTCGGGCTTCTCGGCTTGGATCAGTGCACACGCGCTCGTAACGTCTATCCCAAATTCCGGCGTACGTTCCCCGACGAGCAATGCAGTTCCCGTGATGCGCGCGAGGTGTGAGTGCAACGCATAAGTTGGCTCAAATACCAACGCTCGACGCGTCGGCCCGCCGTAGGTAAGCAGCAACGTCTGTAAAACCTCGTTGGAGCCATTCGCTGCAAAGATCTCGCGGGAATCACGACCCGTGCGCGCTGCTATCGCATCCGTAAGATCACGTGCTTCGCGATCCGGATAACGATTCAACGGAACGTCGCGCAAGCGCTCTAACCATGCATCGACGAACTCTAGGGGAGGCCCGTACGGACTCTCGTTGGTGTTCAACCGCACCGACACGTCGAGTTGAGGTGAGTGATACCCCTCCAAGGCACGAAGGTCTTCACGAGGTAACGGCCTCTTGGATACGCTCATACTTTTCCCTCGGGTCGACCGACCGACCGCATTTCGAGTGAGAGAGCGTGTGCGTCTAACCCCTCTGCGCGCGCGATCACCGCGCCAACGGCGCCCAATTCTCGTACTCCGCCGTCGGTAGCGCGCACAATGTGGATGTGCTTGCGAAAATTATCCACGCGTAATGCGCTCGCAAACCGCGCACTACGTCCTGTCGGCAATACATGGTTGGCTCCGGCCACATAGTCCCCGAGCGCGGTCGGCGTCTGCGCCCCCAAAAAAACGGCACCCGCATTACGTACCTTGCCTACGAGGGTTTCGGGATCGTTCACGACGAGTTCAAGGTGTTCGGGCGCCAACTGGTTCACGACGGCCATAGCTTGTTCTTCATCCCTCACCAGTAGCGACAATCCACCGGTTTCCAACGTGCTTGCTATTTCACTCATGCGCGACGCGTTTTCGACCTGCTTTGTAAGTTCGCGATCCACCGCGTCGGCAAGCGCCGCATCCCATGTCACAAGAATCGCTCGTCCACCCGGGCCATGTTCCGCTTGAGCGACAAGGTCTCCTGCAATCCAGTCAGCTGGCGCGTCGGCGTCGGCAACCACCACCAGTTCCGATGGTCCTGCGGGAGATTCGATTCCAACGATTCCAGCTCCTGCGACCTCGCGCTTAGCTGCGCTCACGTAGGCATTACCTGGGCCAACAATCACATCGACAGCAGCAATCGACTCGGTTCCATAAGCCATCGCAGCGATTGCTTGCGATCCGCCGACGCGATAAACCTCATCAACGCCTGCGATCGCGGCCGCTGCAAGCGTGACCGCAGGCACTCTTCCATCGGACCCAGGAGGCACGCAGAGTACGACTTCGGGAACGCCAGCGACGCGAGCGGGAATCACAGTCATCAACACACTCGATGGGTACACGGCGAGTCCCCCCGGCACGTAGCACCCAACGCGATTCACAGGCACCACCACTTCGGTCACGGAAATGCCATCACGATCGATGCCCACGGCAGTCGGCACAGCGCCTTGTTGTTCGTGGTACTCCCGAATACGTGCGGCGGCGCGTTCAAGTGCAGTTCGGAGTTCCGGGTCGATGGATGCAAGCGCGGCGCTCACTTCAGGCGCCGGTACGCGAAACTCATCGATGTTCACGCCATCGAAGCGTTCGGTCAGTTCCCGAAGCGCCGCATCGCCCTGTTGGCGAACGAGCGCTAGGACCTCACTCGCCGATTCCGCGATCGCGGCTGATTCACCTTGCGGAAGATCGACCAGCGCGTGCGCGTCAGCGTCCGATGAACGTAAATCAACGCGTGAAATCACCGCGGCATCGTAACCGGGCACATAATGAATATTGGCCGAGTTGGCACATCCGGGCTCGAACATGCAGGCTGACCCCATGAGCACAGCATCCAATTCCGCGGAATTATCGAGTCTCTCATCCCAAATCGACGATCTCACGGGGCGCCTCGTAGCAATCGGCGACCTGTACCGCGTTATTGAAGGCTCGTTGGTCGCAGCCGAAATCGACACAGCTGAACGAGGTCTCATGGCGGCACGTCGCGCCATCGACCGCGCGCGACAAGCACTACCTCGGCCGTAAGTTTCACTCTGCAGAACAGCGATCGTTCAGTCGGCAGCGCTAGGACAAATGTCGGATAAAAGGCACTCGTGGCAACGGGGCTTCCGGGCAACGCAAACGCGACGACCGTGAAGAATCAGTCGCGACGACAATGCACCCCAGTCCTCAGCGCGAACGATTCGGTTCAGATCGCGCTCTACCTTCACTGGGTCATCTTCAGCGGTCATCTTCAGCAGCCGCGAGATGCGACCAACGTGTGTATCAACGGGAAGACCGGGCAGATCAAAGGCAACCGACCGCAGCACATTGCCGGTCTTACGACCGACGCCGGGGAGCGTCACTAGATCGGCCAACTCGGTAGGCACGTTGCCATCGAAACGTTCTTCGACCGCTTTCGCCATGCCGATCAAACTCTTTGTTTTCTGACGGTAGAAACCCGTCGCATGAACTAGTACTTCAACCTCTTCGGGATCAGCATTTGCCAGGTCTTCCGGCTCTGGATATCGATCGAACAAGGCCGGTGTGACCTTGTTCACCATCTCGTCTGTGCACTGAGCGGACAGGATCGTTGCAGCGAGTAGTTGGAAGGGGGTACCGAACACCAAAGCGCACAGGTCTGGCGCGCGCCCTGGATACTCATCGGCGAGCCGCACCACCACAATCTCGGCGCGTTGTTTCGCCCCTCGGGGAAGATTCATGCAGGGAAGGTACCGTCTTGTGATGTCAGAGCCAGACAACACAACAAACGTGTCGATCGTCGTGGTCCAACCACCGACTGCCGTTGAACTCGAAATCGCTTTGAGGCTCGATGAATTGTGCAGGGCAAATAACGGATCAGGCGCGCTGAATGCGGCAGCCCGAGCCGATCTCCAGCTTCCAGGGCCGCATTCAACCGCTGTCATCGCCTATGGGGCCACCGCGGACCCGGTCGGATTAGCCCAGATGGCGCCGAATGCCAATTTTAGCTCATCGCACTTCGCTGCTTCGGTAGTTGCCGTGCCCACCGCACCCGCAGATGTCCTCACCTCTTTGATGCGTGGCCTAGTCGATGCACGCAAAGCCGATGGCGGCGGCCACATTGTTTGTTGGATAGACGAAGCGACCGATCACACCAACCGCCTGGCGCGTGATGCTGGTTTCGAAGTCGAACGCGTCCAACATCGGATGAGCGTGGGGCTCCCCGTCGATGCAACGGCAGCATTACCAACAGGAACCACATTTCGTTCGTTCGTTCCGGACCAAGATGAAGAAGTTTGGTTGGAAGTCAACAACAGTGCTTTCGGTAATCATCCTGACCAAGGCGACTGGATAGAAGCAAACCTGGTTGCTCGTATGGGCGAAGAATGGTTCGACCCAGAAGGCTTTCTACTCGCGTTCGACAACCGTGGTCTCGGCGGGTTCTGCTGGACCAAAGTGCACAACACTGATGACGACCGAAACAGACTCGGCGAAATATTCGTGATCGGCGTCGAACCAACGCGCGAAGGCACGGGCCTGGCACGCGCCCTTGCAATCAACGGACTTGACTATCTCGCACGGGTACAAGGATGTTGCCGCGGAATGCTGCATGTAGATGCCGCCAACGAACGGGCACTCAAGTTGTACAAATCTTTAGGGTTCGAAATTGATCATTCGGCCCGTGCATACGGAATTGAGGTCTCCACACCATGAGCAACAGGTACGGAGCGGATCGTTCCGAGTACGCAGAAGTGCTCGATGGGATTGCTGCTCCCTCATATCGTCTCGGGCAAACATGGGATGCCCTTTACAAACAGCGAACCCCCCTTGAGGAATCGACTTCCTTGCCGCTCGTGCTTCGCAACAGTTTGACGAGCAAATTTCCGCTCGCACTTACTGAAGTGACACGCGCTCGAGACACGGCTGGCACAACGGTCAAGTGGCTTTGGGAAGTCGCAGGCGGAGCGCAAGTAGAAACTGTCTTGATGCGGTACCCGACACGCGCAACAGTTTGCGTTTCGTCGCAGGCGGGTTGCGCTATGGCTTGCTCCTTTTGCGCTACAGGGCAGGCGGGATTCGAACGTCATCTCACTTCGGGTGAAATCGTTGAACAAGTCCTGCGTGCCCAACACGATTCGCCTCAACCCGTAAGCAACGTGGTGTTCATGGGTATGGGGGAACCACTCGCCAACTACGACGCAACATGGCATGCAGTAGAACGGATGCACGCCGACCTTGGAATTTCGGCAAGGAGGCTAACGATTTCTACGGTTGGCATAACCCCCGGGATGCGACGTCTCGCTCGAGAGACACTGCCTGTAACCCTGGCGGTGAGCCTCCACGCGCCTGACGATGAGTTGCGAAACGTTCTTGTTCCGGTCAATCGTCGTTACCCATTGGCCGAAGTATTGGATGCCGCTTCGGAGTTCGCATCCACCAGGAACCGGCGGGTGACCTTCGAGTACGCATGCATCGGAAACGTGAACGACTCGCCCGCCCAGGCCCGTGCACTAGCTCGCCTGCTGCGTCCACTTGGCGCGCTCGGTTCCCATGTAAACCTGATTCCGTTGAATCCCACGGGCGGGTACACGGGCGCGCGGTCGGATCCGGGACGACTCCGTGCCTTTGCAAGCACGTTGCTCGACAACGGCGTCAACACCACTATTCGACAGACGCGGGGAACGGGAATTGATGCGGCATGTGGGCAGTTGAGAAGTCGCCCGCGAGTTTCTTGAAGCCCGTCCGCATTCCCGTGCCGCCGTCGGCCACAATGGTGACGTGAACAACTTCCGATGGATTAACCAATCCCAACCGCAGACTCTCTACGGGGCAACAATCCTCTGCTACATCGACGCGGTCTTCGGTCTGATTGGTAGCAGCGGTTTCCCTTTTTTCATCGCGCTTGCCGCCGGTTTGGGGGCCGGGGCGATCGGCATTGCCAATGACAAGCGGTGGGGATACATGGTCGCGATTGGCGCTTCAATCCTCCAAGTGCTCGTGCTCGTGTTCTTCTTTAGGTTTCAGATATTCGGTTTCCCCCTCATCTTGAACTTTATGTTCGATGCGCTGCTCGTAGCGTTACTGCTTCATCCGGCGAGTCGCGACCACAACCGCATCTGGTTCCGCTGAACGACCTCTAAGGCTTCCTAGACTTTGGCCGTGCCAACTTTTTTCGACGTTGTCGAAACGCTCACAACCCAAATCAGGCCGCTCGAAGTCGAACATAATCTCGCGTGGTGGGCGTCAAGTACTGCCGTTTCCGAAGAAAATACGCAACGCCGGATAGCCGCAGACGTCGCTTACGGAAATGCTATGGGCGACGAGGGTTCGTACAGCGAAGTGCGCGCGGCGATTGATTGTGACGACGGCACAGATTCCCTGCACTCGCGACAACTCTCGGTCTTGGCGGATGCAATGACACCCCAACAGGTTCCAGCGGATCTGCGGACCGAGCTGGCCGAACTTGAGGCGGTCGTCGATTCCACCTTCAACTCCTTCCGAGGAAGCATCAACGACGAACCTTTGAACGACAACGCTCTCCTTCGGACGTTGCGCGAAACCGATAAGTCGACCGACCGTCGCATGGCATGGGAGGCCACGAAGCAGATCGGCGTCGAAGTCGAATCGCAGATTAGAGAACTTGCACGTCTCCGCAACCGGGCCGCGACGCATCTCGGTTTCCGGGATCACTTCGCGCTCGCGCTGAGTACGGGTGAACTTTCCGAGGAACGGTTAATCACGACGCTCGAAGAAGTGGACCGCGCAACCGCCGCGCCGTTTGCCGCGTGGAAACATGACCTCGATACTGGCCTCGCCGAACGGTTCGGCTGCGCCATCGGCGACCTACGCTCCTGGCATTATGACGATCCTTTCTTTCAGGACGCTCAAACGTACGGGACGGTAGACCTGGACCCATACTTCGCGGAGGTTGATCTTGAGGACCTAACCATTCGCACGTACTCCGGCATGGGACTCGACATACGGAGTGCAATGAAGGCTTCCGATCTATTGCCTCGAGACCGCAAGAGCCAACATGCATTCTGTATTGACGTTGACCACGAGGGTGATGTGCGCGTGCTCTGCAACAACACGCCGTCCGAACGATGGGCGGAGACAATGCTTCACGAGTTCGGTCATGCGATTTACGACCTGGAGGTGAGTCCGCAACTGCCATGGCTTTTGCGAACAATGCATCCGCTAGCGACCGAAGGAATTGCGATGCTCTTCGGGCGCCTGACCCGCAATCCCGAATGGTTGATCAAGATTCTGGGAGTGCCTGAGACCGAGGTGGAAACGCTTACCGCTGCTCTCGTGGCTACTCGCCGCGCCGCTCTTCTGGTATTCGCTAGATGGGTGCTTGTGATGACCACCTTCGAACGCGCGCTTTACGAGGACCCGGAACGCGATCTAAATACCCTTTGGTGGGATCTTGTGGAGAGGTTCCAGGGAATTAGCAGGCCAGAAGGGCGCGACCAACCGGATTGGGCATCCAAACTCCACCTGGCCCTGGCTCCCGTCTACTACCAGAACTATTTGTACGGAGAACTGGTGGCTTCTCAATTGCAAGCTTGTCTAAATGCGAACTTTGGAGGAATCGTTGATCGGCCAGCTGCCGGCGCGCTTCTGAGAGACAGGTTTTTCGCGCCCGGACAATCGCTGCGATGGGATCAACTTGTCGAACACGTAACCGGCGAACCATTGAGTGTCCGTCATTTGGCTAACGAGTTGGCGTCCACGTAAACATCGCCTTCGATTTGTGGGGCACCTAGGGTCTCATTGATGTGCGACACCCTGTGTGTGATCGGGAACGACCGAACACTGTTTGCAAAAAACTCAGATCGCTCGCCGCGTGAACCACAGGTCGTCGAGTCGTATATGGCGCGCAAGGGCGACGGCATTCTCCGAACGCAATACGTCGACATCCCCGATGCGGCCGCTCATTCCCTGCTTGGTTCCCGCCCTTCTTGGTTATGGGGAATGGAGCACGGCGTCAACGAGCACCGAGTTGCGATTGGCAACGAGAAAATCTGGACTACCGATGATCCGCGATCTTGTTCGCCCGCATTGATCGGAATGGATCTTGTGCGCCTAGGCCTAGAACGCGCAAGCACCGCCGATAACGCGCTCGAGGTGATCACAACGCTGTTGGAACGGCATGGGCAAGGTGGGAGGGGCGAACTCGAAAATGATGAGCCGTACTTCTCGTCGTTTCTTATTGCAGACCCCCACGCGGCATGGATTTTGGAGACCAGTGCCACGACATGGGTTGCGAGTCCCGTTTCTGGGGGCGCTGCTATCTCTAATCGCGTTTCCATCTCGACCGGCTGGACCCGTTCGTCGCAAGGCGTTCCTTTCGGGAGTGACTTCCAGAACTGGCGTGATCCAGATGCATTCGTAGCCATCGCGGATCAACGACTCGCTGCAACGTGCGCGGTAGCGGCGACTGAATCCAATGCCGTGAGTCCCGAATCGCTCGTCGCGACACTGCGACATCACGGCGGTAAGGCTTGGGGTGCACCAGGTGCGCCGCTCACCGACGTCTCTCCCATCCATGGAGCGGATCTTGAATGGGAAGGCGTCACGGTATGCATGCATGTCGGCGACTACCAGACAACGACAGCATCAATGATCGCGGAACTCCTGCCAGACCCAGACGCACCTCAACGCGCTTGGGTCGCACTCGGTAGCCCGTGTACGAGCATCTACGTTCCGGTGTTTCCTCCATCGGGCACATTTGTGCATCTTGGTGAAGACGCGACCTGGGAACGGTTCCGCGTCCTGCGCGATCGCGCGCAGGACGAGCCTGAAGGCCTTGCGAAGATCCGGGCGGTTCTCGGGCCGGTCGAAGACGCGTTGTGGCAAGAGGCAGAGGCCGCATTCAGGACAGGTCTTCAAGGAGAAATAGATGCGTATCTGTCGAATGCATGGAAACCGATCGATG
>SHUZ01000068.1 GCA_009694415.1 Acidimicrobiia bacterium | reverse complement strand
CCTGGAGGTCGAGATACCGGCCCTGCCGATGGTGCGTGATGCGGACCTGGCTGCCCCGTTGGCGGCCCTGCTGCGCCGGTGGCACCCCGCGAGCGGCTAGCAGGCGGGCGCGATCTTCAAGTTGTTCAAGGGTGATGCCCCCAGTACTTTTTCCTGGAAACGAGGAACGAAGAACAACGCAAACGTCATAGTCAACCTGTCCACCAGATCGGCTCAAGCACACGTCACCGTTTTGGGCCCGGCGGTTAGGCAGAGAATAGCATCGGCTTCCCCCTTGTGACCTAGGCTGCCAGCGCCGTCAGGCACAATATGAGGACGACACGATGTCGCGTTGAGTTGGTCACGAACCACAAGATATAGGACCGTAAGTCGTTGACTAGTCGATATATGGTGTGTTAAACTAGTATCGGAACACTTCGCCATGAAGCCTTCTCAGGTCAGACTCGCCTTCGCCCGTCACGAGACCTTTCAGCCGCGGTTTGGATGGTTCAAGAAGGCGTTCGATGGGGCTGTCTCATCAAACGGCGCGGTTTTCAACGACGATGCCGCCACCGTTCTCCTCGGCGTTGGGAAAAACATGGTGCGGGCCATCAGATTTTGGGGCATCGCTTCCAAGGTTCTTGACACCGCGCGCGATCCCGAGCGGCCACGAACCGGCCTAGCCGTTCCAAGTGTATTCGGGCAGGCTTTACTCAGTTCGGAGGGCTGGGATCCATACCTAGAGGACGTGGCGTCGATTTGGCTTTTGCACTGGACGCTGCTTCGACCACCTTGCCTGCTGCCCGTCTGGTGGGTTGCATTCAACGAGTTCGATGCCTTGGAGTTCTTGGACGAAGATCTAGTTGATGCGACGGTCCGACGCGCCGCGCTCGTTGAAGAGTGGGCACAGCCTCACGTGCCTTCGGTCAAGAAGGACGTGGATTGCCTCCTCCGAATGTACTGTCACGGCGACGCCACGAAGTCAGTGGAAGACGCAATTGACTGTCCGTTTCGATTGCTGCGATTAGTCGAACCACTCAAGGGGGTTGCTCGTAGTTATCGATTCATGCGCGGTCACAAGCAGACCCTTCCAGCGGAAATCATCGCCTTCGCGGCGTTGGATTATATGGCACAGGCGGTCTCGGCGAGTACGATTACGCTCACGGCTCTAGCCTCCGTTCCAGGTGGGCCTGGCCGCGTCTTTAAAATCTCTGATGACGAGATCGCGGTCGCGCTCGAAGCCGTCTCAGCTCGGTCAAAATTGATCAGTGTTGAGTCCCCGGCAGGTGCGCGTCAGCTCGTGATTCACGATGCCCCCAGCAAACTCGCCAGCTCGGTCTTGAGGAAGTACTACCGTCGTCATCATGATTCCGTTCAATCCAACACGCTGAAGACGCCCTCACTGTTTGCAGACGTTCCGTTGACCCCGCTTGAACTCGTCGAAGCCTAGATGCCACCGATGCCGAAACATCGCAAGCGTCGTTCGCATCTGAGCAATCGACCTATTGCCGAGACGTTGGCCGATCAGATCCGCTTCCGTCAAAGCGTGGGTCGGTCGGTGAATGTTGAGCGGGATACCTCGACGGCCGTGCTCGACTCGTACATTGTCACGGCGAGGACAACCGACCTGGTCCGCCGATTTGTAAGCGCGATCCGCCGACCATCGTCTGGACGAGCGCTCTCTCTCACGGGCCCATACGGTTGCGGCAAGTCATCCGTGGCCGTGTTTGTAGCCTCATTGTTGGCGAACGAGAAGGACGAGCGTCGAGTCCTCGCTGAACAGCTTCTTCGAGGCGCGGACCGAGATCTTCTCGCAGACTTACGATCGTCACGCCATGAGATCGGCGCCGGGACGGGTGGGTTCTTGACGGCGGCCGTGACCGCGGAGCGTGAACCGGTTGCCTTGACGATTACGCGAGCCCTTGAAACCGCGACCAGGACGGCCGCTCGCAACACATCGAGTCGTCGCGCCGGGGCCATGCTCAAGAAGATGGCCGAACGGGCGTCGGCGATCAGCCGGCGAGTCACTCGCGGTGGCCAGAGCGTCTCGCGGGAGGTCCGAGAGCTTGTCGGGGAGTTGGCTAGCCAGACGCCAGTGCTGCTAATTATCGACGAATTCGGCAAGTGCCTTGAGTACGCCGCGGCATCTAGCCACGACGGCGATTTGTTTACGCTCCAGGCGCTGGCGGAGTGTGGCTCCGGCGCGAAACCTGCGCCAGTGTTCTTGCTGACGCTGCAGCATCTCGCCTTTGACGACTACTTTTCTGGCGCGCCCGATTCCAAGCGAACGGAGTGGACGAAGATTCAGGGACGATTCCAGGACGTGCCCTTCGTCGACTCGCGTCAAGAGGTCTGGCATCTCATCGCCAATGCCTTTGACACCTCGAGAGTACCAAAGGCTAGGCAAGAATTGATTTCTCGCTGGTCTTTGGCCGAGTCGGACGTTGCGTCCGGCTTAGGGCTTGAAGATCAATTCCCTTCAAAAAAGACTATCGAGGCAGCGTTTCCGTTGCATCCGAGCGTCTTGGCGGTCTTGCCAGATCTTTGCGCGCGTGTTGGACAGCACGAACGCACCCTGTTTTCGTTTCTTACCGGCGGTGAACCGTATTCGGTCATCGAGCACATGCAAGCGACGCCGCTCACGGAGACCTCACAGAAAGCGTACGTTCGCCTGCACCACGTCTACGATTACTTTCTGGACTCGGTGATTGGTGGCGCGAGTGCCAGTCCGGTTGTTCAGCGGTGGCTTGAAATTGACACCAAGATTCGTGAAGCCGGCGGACTCATGCCGGCCGAACTCAGGGTGTTGAAGACGATTGGCGTGCTGAACATCGTATCGACCGGCGGACCACTCCGTGCTTCCACGGACATCATTACCTATGCCGCGGTCGATGGCATTGATGGAACTGCTAGCGTGGAGTCGCTCCAGGCGACTCTCGCAGTACTTAAGAAGAATTCGCTAGTCGGGTTCCGCGACTTTGCAGACGAGTACAGGATTTGGCACGGTACGGACTTTGACGTTTCTGGCGCCGTCCACGCAGCGCGTCGTCGCTTGCGCAACGTGTCCATCGCAAGCCTCCTGAACAAGTTAAGACCTTTGCCCCCCGTGATCGCGGCTCGACACAGCCAGCAGACCGGCACATTGAGGATCTTTGAGTGTCGTTTCGTCGATGCCTCAAGTGGGGCCGTCCGATCGCCCGAAATCCAATCGACCTTTGATGGCGCGGTGATTTATGCGATTGGCCCGTCCGGATTTGTGCCGCACGTCGAGGTGGTCGACCAGTCGAAACCAGTCGTGGTCATTGGCTCGGGCCTCCTTGACTCGCTTCGCGACGCTGCATTTGGGCTAGCCGCTGTAAGCGATGTCATCGAAAACAACGCGCCGGACCCCGAGGATCATGTCGCGCGCCGCGAGCTACGAGACCGTCTTGCTCATGCTGCTCAAGTGCTAGACAACGCCGTTGAGACCGTCTTCGGCAGTCGCGGAGCGGCGACGATATGGCCTGGCGCGACGCCGATTGAGCTGAGCCACAGTTTGTCGCATTTAGTGTCGCAGGTGTGCGAGCGCGTGTACTCCGAGACCCCGCGAATTGCGAACGAGATACTGAATCGGAACGAGCTGAGTTCGCAGGCTGCAAAAGCGCGCCGGCAACTCTTAGAAGCAATGCTCCTGCATCCGTCCCATCCACACCTCCACATTGAGGGGTTCGGTCCGGAACGCGCGATGTACGAAGCGATGCTCTTTACTACTGGTGTTCATCGGGCTGGAACGGACGGACTGTGGGATCTGGGTGGACCAACGCCCAAGGATCGATTGAATCCCGCGTGGGCTATTCTCGAAAGGTTCATGGGTGAGGCGCGCACTCGACGTATTCAGCTCCCGGAAATATATGAGGCGCTCTCCGGGCCACCAGTCGGGATGAAGCGTGGGCCCATCCCGGTACTGCTGGGGGTCTGGCTCCACGTGCACATGGACGACGTCGCCGTGTACGAAAATGGGGTGTATCAACCGCGCATCACCGCGGATCTGCTGGAGCGGCTCGTGCGGACACCCGAGCGCTTCGGCGTGAAGGCCTTCGCCGCTGCTCGCGGGGAACGTTTGGTGCTGGCCGCACTGGGCGAATGGCTTGGAGCCAACGCTCCAAAGAACTCTAGAATGCGTAACAGGGCTGTACTGACCGTGGTCGCGCCGTTGCTGAGCCGTGTCCGTGCACTGACTGACTATGCGAAACGGACCAAGCGGCTGTCGCCAACGACGATCTTGGCGCGCGCTGCGTTGCTTGACGCGCGAGAACCGGATGAGTTGCTGTTTGTGCAGCTTCCGGAGGCGCTCGGACTGGAGCGAGTGACCGGAGATGTTGGTGACTTCGGTTCAAGGCGCTACGTCGACGCTTTGACTAAGTCCGTTGGCGAGCTTGAGTCCGTTTACGACGGACTTTTAGGAGACGCGCTGTCAACGCTCTGCCAAGCAACCGGCACTGGCGAAGCGGACGATCCGCGGACGGCGATCAGCGTACGGGCCGCTGCTGTTGTAGGGCATGTGGCGGACTCACGATTGCGTTCGTTCTTGCTCGCGCTGTCGGACGTGGCGTTGGCAACTAACGACTGGCTCGTGAACGTCTGCATGAACGTCGTCGGAAGGCATCCTTCGATGTGGACTGACGATGATGCTCTACGCTTTGTGGCCGAGGTTGCCGATTTGGGGCCGACATTCCGCCATATTGAAGCCATCCACTTCGCCGCCGGCGACCGAGCGGCGGACGCTATTCGCGTCAGTTTGACGAAGGGGATCGGCACTGAAGAGGCTAAGATCATTCGACTCGAGCACCCGCTTCGAGCACAGATCGATGCTCTTGTTGAGCGGGCCTTAGCGGGGGCACGGCAGCTGTCCGGCGAGAGTGCCATCGAGCTATTGGTCGGCCTACTGACGGACAGGGCCTTTGCTGAGTCAAGATTCCCCAAGAAACAACGAGGTGAAAATGCCGGATAAAGTTCGTCACGTTCTCGGAATTTCTGGTGGGAAAGACAGCGCGGCGCTGGCGATCCACATGCGAGATCGCGTGCCGGAGATGGAGTATTTCTTCTGCGACACCGGCGCGGAATTGCCGGAGACTTACGAGTACCTGACGAAGCTTGAGGCGTTTCTCGGGAAGCCGATTGCGCGGCTCAACTCGGGCCGGACGTTTGATCATTGGCTGACGGTGTTTCGAGGCGCATTGCCATCCCCCCAGATGCGATGGTGCACAAACTACATGAAGTTGAAGCCCCTCGAGGCCTGGATTGGCGAGGAGCCGGCAATTTCCTACGTCGCGATTCGGGCCGACGAGCCTCGGGAAGGCTATGTTTCGACGAAGCCCAATATCACAACCCAGTTCCCGTTCAAGGCCGCGAATATCGACTTCGAAGGCGTGAAGCGGATTCTCGCGGATGCTGGTGTCGGCTTGCCAGGTTACTACGAGTGGCGAACGCGGTCCGGTTGCTACTTCTGTTTCTTCCAGCGCAAGTCGGAATGGGTTGGCCTGTCCGAACGTCATCCGGAGCTCTTTCAAAAGGCAGTCGAGTACGAGGAGAAAGCTTCATTTGAAGCAACGGCAATGGCTGGCCGCCAATATTCGTGGTCTCAGGGCGAGACGCTGATTCACTTGATCGAGCGCAAGGAGGAGATCCTTGCTCGGCACGAGAAAGCACTCGCGCGTGAAATGGACAATCGGCGTTCAGCCGCTCTCGTTGATGTGCTTGCCGATGTTCTCGACGACGAGGACGACACGTTGCCCTGTCAGGCGTGCAACCTCTAACTCGCCGTGATAACGGCGACTATATAATTTATAAGTTCCCATGGCTGGACGTGATGCGCGGTGTCCGACGTCAGCGCTGGCTGAGCGCCAGCGTCTGCTCCGTGAACTGTGATGGGATGGGTGATCACGGACGCACCGTCGATTCGCCTCCTTTGGTGGATTTCGATCGCGACTCCGGCGTCGAGCCCATGAAGTCGACAGCGTGCGAGTTCTGGGAAGTCGCATCCAATGCCGCCAAGGTAATTCGATGAACGACCAAGAGTTCAATGAAGCGCTCCACAAGTTTTCCGAGGAGTCCGTCACGCATGCTCTCCATTTCAGGCCGTCGCTCGAACGCCTTATGGACACCGACCACTGCCAAAAGCTGGCAAGAATCTTCCATCGCACGGCGAAATGGGAGCGCGCCAATGCGGTAGATACCTTAGGCTCGAGTTTGCCGGATGCGCGCGGGGTTTATATGTTCGTGTGGCGTCCGGCGCTGGTTTTACCTTTTGAAGCTGGGCCGCCGGAGCGCTTCTCCTGGGTGCTCTATGTCGGGAAGGCCGGTCGTGAGGGTGGCAATGACGATACGATTAAGAACCGATACCTGAGGGAATATGGCCGATTCGTCGGCGGTGATGTGACAGCCCTATGGAACAGAGATCCTCCGCGGTACCGCGAGGAGCGCCTAGCTAGGTATTTGACGCTTCGGCCGCTTGAATACTGGTTCCTGTTGCTAAACGACCCGCAAGACATTCATCTTCTAGAGCGAAAGCTAATCCTAATGCTCTCGCCACCCCTGAATACACAGGGCAAAGGACCGCACTTAACGGCAGGTGCTCCAATTCCCGCTTTTGAGGAGACAGGATGAGCAATAAAACATTTATCCCAGCGTTCCAATGCGCGGTCGGAGACTGGAAGTACTACATCTGCATGATGAAGTTTGCTGAGGTCGCTCGTCAGGTGCAGTTTGCTTACGAGCTGGGGAGTAATGAAGAGCTAGGCGTGCTTCTCCAACGCGGCATTACCGAGCGAACTAAAGAGATCACGGAGTATCTACTCACGTCCCCTCATCGCTTCCTCGGAGGGCTAGTAATCGCCGCGTGGGGAGGGGAGCCAACTTACACTCCATTGTCCATGGACGATCCTGCTGGAATGCTCAAGGGTATCGACCGAGAGTTTGGTGTGCTGACCTTCGACGGCACTCAAGCGTACTTTGTTCTCGATGGCCAGCACCGGCTGAAAGCGATTAAGGAGGCGTTGAAGCAAAACCCGGATCTCGGGAAAGACGATATCAGCATCCTCATCGTCACCCATTACAACCACGCCGAAGGACGGAAGCGTACAAGGCGCCTTTTTTCAAATATCAACCGAAATGCAAAGCAGACCGGTTATGCCGAGAACATCGCACTTGATGAGGATGATGGGTATGCCATTCTCACGCGCAGAATGCTCGATGAACATGAATTCTTGCGCGAGAATGGTCGCGTGCGCGTGATTCAAGGAAATGGGGGGTTCGGGAGGCTGAAACTCGCCCAGACAGGCATTCCCAAGGGAGACAAGAAGGCTCTGACGAGCATGACGGTTCTTTACGACATGCTCCAGTACCTTGGCTTTGACTTCCTAATCGCGATGGCCAATTCAAGGCAATTGCGCCCGTCCGACCAGGTCCTGGATGATAGCTACAAGGTGCTGTCGAGCCGGGTTGACGACCTGATGAAATACTGCGGCGATGTCCGCAGCAAGCTGGTCGCGGCGATATCGGCGAGAGATTTGCGGGCCCCGAAGGACAACGAAGGCGCTGGACACCCGTTCATGCGACCTGCCGTGCAGAAGGCCGTAGCAAAAGTTGTATCGGAGATTGTGAAGAGCGATCAATTGACGTGGGGTGAGACCATGGTTCGTCTCGCTCAACTCGACTGGACGCTTGCATCGAGCCCGTGGCAGGCGGTGTTCAGCAGAGACGGGGCAAAAATGCTGGTTGGTAAGGAGAACACTGAGTTGTTGTGTGCCCTCTTGCGCGTTCATTTGGCGCCCCAGAGCATCGCCCAGATCAAGCGCGCGCGGAAGGACTTCAAGGATGTCCGCGGCCTGCAATATGAAATTTCAGAGGATACTCTCGCTGCGCGTTTGCTCGATGCGCCCGAGAAGCGGTTAACCGAGATCAGCCTTGAACGCGAAGCGTCCGAAGGGCCCGAGTTCGCAGTCCCGGCCGTAGGCGAGGATGAGGATGAGGACTGATGTGAAGAGCTTAGTCAAGTGAAAATGCGCCTGCAAGCAGACGCTGCAATTGCGTTCGCAGGTGCGGACAGCGCTACCCGATCTGAGGCCGCGAAAATTCTGGAGCTACTTTCCGCAGGCTTCGAGGTTGCCTGGTTCCAGGCCTCGGGGCCTGGACTCTGGCTTGCCGGCGTCACGCCTGACGATTCGATCAAACATCAGTTCGGCCTCAAACTCGAGTGCCTGGTTATCGGAAACGGATCCGCGGTTGAGTTCGAGCCGCGGACGTTATCACAGAAGCCGCCACGGGCGGGAACTCCGCTCGATCCTGGTATTCGCTTCATGGCCTCGACGGATTCGTCGGCTGAGGCAGGTTGCGCCGCATGGGGAGCGGCCGAGAACGTAACCGTCGTACTTTTGAAGAACGGGCCGCCACCCGGAGGGTCGCGAGAAGATGCTCGGACGCTGCTTTGCGAACTATTAAGTTCTTACCTTTGGCGGCGCGATCTATTTGAAGAGTCGGCCCCAGTGCAAACGCCCGGCGAGTTCTTCGATCGGTCCGCAGCTGTCCAGGACGCAGTGATGAGGGTGATGGCGGGAACGGCCGTCGCAGTTTTCGGACTACGAAAGATCGGCAAGAGTTCAGTTCTCGCTAGGGTCGCGGATACTCTGCAGGAGGACACGAACGCTATCACCGCGATAGCTGTGGTTCCTGGGGATTCCGCCAGATTGAAGAACGGGCGGTGGTGGATGGCTGCGCAAGACATGCTCGCCGCATGGCAGGCCGGAATTCATCGCATCGCTCTATCGAGTGGTTCCAGGATTGAGCCACATGCAACACAGTTGCAAGAGGCGATACACCAGAGGGTTGTGGACGCAAGCCGACTCGCCTTGGCATTCGAGCGAGACGTGGCAACGCTTGTGAAGGCCGCCCACGCTTTGCGAGCGGCACTTGGCCGCGAGTCCTCTCGTTTAATACTGATCGTCGATGAGTGTGACCAACTGTATCCGTATTCACTGGAAGCGGGTAGTTGGCGCGATGATTTCTTCGTCCTCTGGAATACCCTTCAGGCCGTCAAGCATCGGCTCGCCAATCCACGTGAACTTGTATTTATCCTCGCCGCCGCAGATCCTTCCGGAGTAGAACTGGGCTCGCTAGTCGACCAGCCCAACCCACTATTTCAGACGCACGCGATCTATTTGGCACCGATGAGCCAAGAAGATGTTGGCTCGCTGCTTCGTGGCATTGGCAGTCGAATGGGACTGATATTCGGCGACGATGCGATCGCAGAGATTTTCGATCTTGTCGGCGGACATCCTCTTCTGGTGCGGCGGTTCGGTTCGGTCATTCATCGCGCTGAAAAGGAACGCGCGGCTGCCAAGCTGGTGTCTGCGCAGTTGGTCTCCCATCTATTCAAGAAGAACAAGCGAGAGTTCTACAATCAGGTGCTTTGGATCCTGGACTACCTTCGGAGAGTTGCTCCGGATGAGGACAGACTCTTGCGCGATTTAGCGTTGAACGGCGCTCAAGCCTTCGAAAACACATGGAAAGATAATGACCTCCGAGAAACGTTTGCGTACAACCTAGAACGTTACGGCCTAGTTCGTTTCGAAGGAGACCTGCCTGTGGTTGAGCTGCGGCTCATTAAGGAGGCGCTCCAAAAACCAGTGGCGACAGAGTTCCCGGAGCAGAAGCGGCAGCTTAAGACTCTTGTCGATGCGATCGAGGCCACTTTGCGGGCCCGACTTGCGGTAGATATAGCGATGGGCAAGACTCTCTCCGAAGCAGTCCAGGCCGTCGTGAACGCGATTCCTTCGGATGCGAAGAACCGGCCGCTAGCCAGGCAGGAGTTGATCGATCTCGGCGCGATATACGGTCTTGCAGCCGTCTTAGAGGCGATGAACTGGGGGGACTACGAGATCTTATTGAACAAGTTCCACGACGTGATCGAGTGGAGCGGACCGGCTGCCGCCAAGGAACAGCGACTTACTGTGGTCAAGAAAATCTTTCTCAATGCTCACCTAGTACGGCATAACAATGATCGGGGACTACGGGAGTTGATCAAGACTGAGGGGTTCGCTGCTGTTTTTACTCGGTTTTGCGGCGTCCGCGATATCCTCTCAGCATGACGGTCTGCTGCCGTTACCCCGTCGAGCCAGATAGCCGGGTTTACCAGTAGAAGTGAGCCACAGTTTGAACATGATCTGTGCTTGATCCGATCTCGTGGACACGTTGTCGACCGCATCTACCGCAGGACAAGCGACCTGACACAGGCCTCAGGCCTCTGTAGAACTTGCTGCGTTTCGACCGCGGCCGGAAAGCCCTGAAGCCTTCAGCGCCCTGATGCTCGACAGGGTCGCACCCGCAACGGTGGCGCTTTCACGCGAACTGCGAAGGCAGATGCCGACATAGTCACACCAGCGATGCCAGCCCTCTCCATCCCCGCTGCCTACTACGCTGCTGACGCAGCGATTTTCGCCAACGAGTCGATAGAGTCCATCCTTGGAGCACTGACAGCGCGGAGTGCGTTCGATGTTGGTCAACAACAGAAGGATGCGTGGGTGGCCGAGATCGCAGTACTCAAGACGTCGCTGGCCAGCCTCGAGGGCACTGTCTTTTTAGAGTTTAACGTGCCGCGCATCGGCAGCCGGATCGATGCGGTGCTGATCGCTGGGCCTCGTGTATTCGTGATTGAGTTCAAGGTAGGTGCGCGGGAGTTCACGACCCACGCGTATAACCAAGCGTGGGATTACGCACTCGACCTCAA
>SHUZ01000067.1 GCA_009694415.1 Acidimicrobiia bacterium | reverse complement strand
GATGAGGGTCGACTAATCCTCGACGGTTCCACCCATGTCTTGCATATCATCTAGATGCATAGGAACCCGTCGTTTCTCTTTGCCGAGATTCGAAACGAGCAACGCCACAATCGTGACTAGAAATATTTGTCCCAGCACAGCTTCAAGGCTGACAAGCACCCGGCCAGGGTCGGTTGCCGGAGTGAGATCTCCGAATCCAAGGGTCGTGATTGTTACGAAACTGAAGTACAAGAAATGCATAGGTTGCTGCGGTCCTTGCACAAAGAAGTTCGATTCTAAAAGCCTATCCATAGCCGCATAAACAGCAGCGAACGCGATTGCGATGAGCATGTATGCATCTATCGCTCCGATGACGGTTTCCAAGTTGATTATGGGATGTCGAAGGATGTGTACGAGGATCACGAAAGGAGCCGCAATAATCAAGATCGTGATCACGTAGCTCGCACCAAAGAAGTATTCTTTGCCGCGAATTGCCGCAGACGCGTTGATCACTACCGACGCAACGACCACCGCGATCGCTCCGTAGCGGTACACCTTGTTACGGATTTTAGACGTATGCAATGCAAGCACGAGAGTCAATCCAAAACACGCCCCGGTGACTGTTCGAAACCAGAGGCTGTGGTCAAGTGCAGCCATTAACGCATACGTGATGATAATGAGAATTAGGAGTGTGCCGTAGGTATCACCTTTTACCAAGCGCCTCGCGTAGGAATGCGGCTTCCCCTTCCGTTCGAGGTTTTCCGCTTCCTCTTCGGAGCTTTCAGATTCCTTGAGTCGCCAATCGTCAGTAGTCACCATCTGATCTTGTCATTGATCAGACCTTCGCGCGGGGTCGATATGCGAGCATGTCCAATAATGAGAGTTCACCTGGTTGATGGCACCTACGAACTATTCCGCCACCATTTCGCGCTTCCACCGCGCGCGGATTCCACTGGGATTGAAATCGCTGCTACCAGGGGAGTTGTTGCCTCTGTTCTGGGAATGCTGGAGGCCGGCGCTACCCACCTCGCGGTAGCGACCGACCATGTCGTCGAAAGTTTTCGCAACGCTCTCTGGGATGGCTACAAGAGCGGCGATGAGATGGATCCTGACCTCCATAGACAGTTCCCGATCCTCGAAGACGCGCTGCGTGCCCTCGGTGTGACGGTCTGGCCGATGCTTGAACTTGAAGCAGACGATGGTCTTGCTTCGGGCGTTGCCATAGCGGCCGCCGATACTCGGGTAACCCAGGTCTTGGTATGCAGCCCTGACAAGGACCTTGCTCAGTGCGTCACCGGTGACAGGGTCGTCCAAGTGGATCGACGCAAGAACGAAGTGCGAAATGAACAAGGTGTAATAGCGAAGTTCGGTGTTGCCCCGTCATCCATACCCGACTGGCTGGCACTTACGGGAGATGCAGCAGACGGTTTCCCTGGCCTGCCAGGGTGGGGCGCGAAGTCGTCAGCGCTGGTGTTGGCGAAGTTCGACCAAATCGCAAATATTCCGGATTCCGCTGCGGACTGGGGAATACCGGTGAGGGGAGCGGATCGCCTGGCAGCGACCCTGGCCGAGAAACGCGAACTGGCGAACTTGTTCTTGGATCTAGCAACCTTGAGGACAACGGCTGATCTTGGAACTGTTGACAGTTGGCGATGGTCCGGTACAGCAGTGGATTTCCGACACTGGGCTGTTCGTCTTGGTAGTGAAGCGCTATTTGACCGCGCTCAACAATTAGCTGAAGAGCGGGAAGTGGACGAGCTCCGCTGAATTTCATATAGCAGCGCTATCTAAATCATGCCGCCGTGAGCGTCGAGCAATGCGACCAATTCGCGTTCGGTCGACGGCCCGAACGTGCGCCATGCCGCCGGTTGAGCCCTACGTGCTTCGGCTAACTCTTGAGACGTGAAGCTGCAACGCGTTTTTGGCGATTCGACGTTGTACAGAGCAAGAGCGTTCGCACCGAGGATCTTTGCCTTTGTCTCGGCAGTTAACGCGGGGTATCCGTAGATCTCTTGAAATTCTGTCGAGATTTCGAATGCCCGAAAGGCTTGTATCTGATCTTGCGGCGATCCGTACCAAAGGGAATCGGTGCCCCACAGAATGCGATCCGGCCCAAGCGATTTCAGGAGTTTTCCAAGCACGTGCGCCGCTTGGGTTGGATCGCGCATCAAGATCCACCACGTAGATCCAAGTTCTGCGTAAACATTCTCTTTAGCGCCGATTCCAGAACTCTGGACCGAGGCGAGCAGCCGATCAACGCCTTGCGGGCGATTACCGGCCACGTATGGACCCTCGACCGTTCCCGCTTCAAACCCTGAGTGATAGACGACGAAAGCGATGTCGGGGTTCGCTTTCGCTGCAGGCCCAATGTCGATCGGCGATGCGTATTCGCTACCTCCGGAAAAGCCTTTGTGCACACAAACGATTCGAGGACCCGTCTCGGCAACGCGACGCAGGAAGTCGTGTCCAACCTTGGGCGTATTGGCGTCGTGGTCATCGAGCCACCATCCCTGGCCGGGCGCGTGTGTATAGATCTTCCATGCGCTAATCGGATGATCCGACACCAGCGATGCCATGCCTTCAATCTGTGCACCCGCAGGACCCATCGTTGGCTGCACACCGCCGTGGAGCAACACACGGCCGTCACCACAGAGTTGATCGGCCATCGCTAAGGCAAGTTCCATATCAGCGATGCCGAGCGGATTGATCTGGTCGGGAATGGGGATTGCTGATAGCACGGTCATTGCGGTGTCGGATTGCGCGAACAACAGGTCTAGGTATTGCTCAACCGAAAAGCAGGCCTTTGAATCGGCTTCACCGCAGCGGGACTGCGGGAATGAATCCGCCAAACCTTGTAGTCCCGTGAACCCTCCTGCTGCCCCCAACTCGAAATTGAGGTAATGGGTTTGAACATCGAAAACAAACTCGTTGCCTGACAGTGCGGCGGCTGCGGCATCTTCGTCCGCTGGGTCGTCAGGCGTTTTGTAGGTGCCGCCTGCCCGCTCGCCTCGGGACCGCTTTTCTTCGGCACCACACGCAGCAATCGCACCGAGCATGAGTGCTGCTCCTCCAATACTGCGCAAGAAATCACGACGGCCGACACCGAGGCGCCGTGCATATCGTGCGGCTTCGTCCTTGGTGCGTCGAATCGCTTCGATTTCGACCTTGCCCAGTGGTCTCGGCAGGAACTCGCCATTCGAAGCAGGTCCCAACTTGATCGGGAGGTCTGGGTCCTGACCTTCGGAGGCTGCCATGCGCTGACTCTATGCCATTTGCGAAGGATCCCCATCGCGCTTCCTAGCGACGTTAGGTGTCGAGTCGAAGTAATTCGGGCGCTGCTGGACAATCGAAGCGCCGCGACAATCCCGATGCAGAATCGTGTCCGTTAGGCCCGTAAATCCGCTCTGCAAAGTCCGTATCGGCGACCGTGTATTTAGTCGCGAAGGATTGATCGATATTTGTGTCAGCACCGCCGCAGGCGCGCAGCAACGCCTCGAAAAGTCGAGACGGCATAGCGCGCCCTAAACCGACCACGAGCCAGACGGGTACATCATGGGACGGCACGAGCGACACCAATTCGTTTGCCACCGCAGGCAGCAGCACCTTGCCACCTCCGGATGCGATCGCCTCGACAACTAGGTGCGTCGAATCTGATGCCTGCAGTTCAATATCGGTAATCACTCGAACATTTGTCTCGGCATGACGCAGTCGCAACGAAAGTTCGGCGTCATCGCCATCCCGAACAACGAGCACTTCGATATCTGGGCGCTCCGCGAGTGCTCTGCTCGTCAGGTCTGGCCAACCGAGTACCGCAATCGGTCCTTCGGATGGGAAAGGAAACGCTTTGGCCAGATGCATTGACGTTGCGTCATGAGAGAATTCTTCCGCGGCGCACCAAGCTTCAAATCCAATGTCCGCCGAAGCGAGAACACGTGCACAAAGGCACCAGAGTGGGGCTGATGCGCGATGATGGAACAGCAGACGGCGACATGCAACGACTAGTCCGGCGGGATCTCCCTCAAAGGCGGCCAAACAATCGGCAGCCTCGTTAACCAAGTCGACACCGTCGCCGTCGGTCCAACGAGCCAGATATCTGAGGCGTTCGAACGGCAGCACGCCTTGACCGTACTCCCGCTATGGCGTTAGGACAGCGGTTTCGGTTCCTTGGGTAATCCCAGAACGCGTTCGCCAACGATGTTGCGCATTACCTCGTCTGTACCCCCAGCAATGCGCATCCCGGGTACGCCCAATACTAACTCTCCAAATGCGTAAGCGCCCCAGTCGCCTGAATCGGCAACTAGACGCGGACCCAGTATGTCCGAAACCAATTGTACGACCTTCTGCATGTTCTGTGTCAATGCGAGTTTTGCAATCGACATCTCTGGACCCGGCAACTGACCTGCACGAATCTTCGCCATCGCGCGTTGGTTCGTGTAACCCGAAACAGACATCCGAATATACACATCGGCAAGCGATTGTCGAATAAGCGGATCGTCATCTACTCCGTAGTGACGCGCCATTTCGAAGAATCGCGTCATGCTCATGGTTCCCATTCCTGCGCCACCACCGATGGCGGCGCGTTCGTTCATAAGTGTTGTCAGGGCAACGGTCCAACCTTCGTCGACATCGCCAAGACGATGTGAGTCGGGAACGCGGACATCTTCGAAGAAGACTTCGTTGAAGGAAGCGCCGCCGGTCATTTGCCTAAGCGGACGAATTTCCACACCGGGTGCGCGCATGTCTACGAGAAACATCGTCAAGCCCTTGTGCTTTGGTTTATCGGGGGAGGTACGGGTAATGATTTCACCGATATCCGAATACTGAGCATTCGACGTCCATACCTTCTGGCCCGTCAATCGCCATTCGTCGCCGTCACGAATTGCACGTGTCTGAATGCCAGCGAGATCGGACCCAGCGACGGGTTCGGAAAATAGCTGGCAGCCGATCGCGTCACCCCGGTGCATCGATTTGAGATATTGCTCGCGCACAGCAACGATTCCGTGGGCGAGGATCGTGGGTGCGACCATCCCGAGGCTGATTCCGAATGGCGTCGTCGATGGCGTGGAATATTTCGCCGCCAATTCGTGGTAACCCCGCTCAAAATTGCTCGGAAGCGCACGGCCCCCGTACTCGGTCGGTCCCGTGATCCAACCGAAGCCGGCATCAAACTCAATGGCCTTCCACCTCTTGGCTTCTTCAATTTCGGCACGTTCTTGCTCTGGAGTTTTTTCTTCGAGTACACCTACCCGATCCGATCCCTCACCCCATACGAAACTCGACTCACCACGCGCATTGGCATTGGAGCCAAGAAAGTCTTGGGCTTCAGCAAGGAAGTTTTCTAGGGCAGGGCCTTCGCTCATTATTTTCTCCATAGTGTCCAGATGGGCTTTGGAATCGTAGTCATACTGCGCGTAATCTCCAACCCATGACCAGGGAAACTCCACGCACTGTCCCTGCCAGTTTGGCTGCGGTTGGACTAGCTGCCGAAACGAGAATCATGGAGCTATTGAATGCCGAAGTTAATCGCTGGGGGGAGATCAATCCCATGCTCGTCGAGCCGATTGATTCACTCCGTCGCCTGGTCATGGCGGGAGGAAAACGTCTGCGTCCCGCTTTCTGTCACTGGGCATACATCGGAGCCGGCGGCATTCATAGCAACCAGTTGGTGGTCGACGCAGGGGCCGCGTTGGAACTCCTTCACACATTTGCTCTGGTGCACGATGACGTTATGGATGGATCGGACATGCGACGAGGTCAACCATCCGTTCATCGCCACCTGATCAACATGCACGCGGAAGCCGGATGGAACGGCGAGGGACGCAGGTTTGGCGAAGGGGCGGCGATAATCATCGGTGACTTCGCGTTTGTATATGCGGATCAGTTGATGGCCGATGTCCCTCCACCGGCTAGAGCGATATTCGATGAACTCCGTCTAGAACTCTGCGTAGGGCAATACCTAGATATGTTGGGAACGGCAGGATCGGACCGCTCAACCCCTGCGGCCCGCACAATCGAGATCTATAAATCTGGCAAGTACACGGTTGAACGACCTCTTCATCTTGGCGCTGCACTTGCCGGGAAGTTGGATGAATTGGCGGAACCGCTCTCGGCCTTTGGACTTCCGCTTGGTGAGGCATTCCAGATCCGCGACGACCTGCTTGGAGTATTCGGCGATTCAGCGGTAACTGGAAAGCCGGTGGGCGACGATCTTCGCGAGGGGAAACTCACGCCGTTAGTTGCAGAAGCTGCGGCCCGTAGCACGGGGAGCGACCTCGCCTTGTTGGAACGCATCGGTAGTACCGACTTGGATGATGCAGCGATAAGCGACCTATGTGAATTGTTCATTCGATCGGGATCGGTAGACGCCATGGAAGCGGAGATCGAACGCTTGGTAGCCGAGAGTTTCGATGCCCTCGATCGTGCGCCGTTGGAACAAGGCGCCCGACACGCTCTCACCGAATTAGCCAAATTCGTCGCCTGGCGTGATCGCTGAAGGTAGCGACCCGACGCGTCTCGCTCAAGGGCACTGCCGGTAGGCTCGCCGCGATGTCAAATTCTCCCGGAGATCTCGCTATTGAGGTAGTCGACCTTAAAAAGCACTACAACGGCCGCGCGGCTGTCAATGGGCTCTCGCTCTCGATCCGTAAAGGGGAAGTATTTGGTCTCCTTGGACCTAACGGAGCCGGAAAAACGACGACGGTCGAGATACTCGAAGGGTACAGACGGGCGGACGCCGGCAGTGTCGCTGTTCTTGGCCAAGATCCAAGCGGCAATAGCGCATGGCTTCGTTCTCAAGTCGGCGTAATGCTTCAAGATGGCGGTTTGTACCCGGGTGCGAAACCGTTAGAGATGCTCAAGTTATTCGCGGCGTTCTATGACAATCCCCGTGATCCGCTTGAACTCCTAGACCTCGTTGGTTTGAACGAATCGTCGACAACGATGGTGCGAAGGTTGTCGGGCGGTCAGGCTCAACGACTCTCGCTTGCAGTTGCTCTCGTAGGGCGACCTCAGGTCTTGTTTTTGGATGAACCCACGGGCGGAATGGATCCCCGCGCTCGGGCGATCACATGGCAACTCGTGCGCGACCTCGCGGACTCTGGTGTCACAGTTTTATTGACAACACATCAGATGGATGAAGCCGAACACCTTTGCGATCGCGTAGGAATTATCGATCATGGCAAGATCGTGGCAGAAGGCACTCCGACCGATGTGACCAACGCTGGCGGCGACGGAACAATCCGTTTCGTGACCGCAGCTCCTGTCGACTTGGCCGCTCTGTCGTCTGCACTCGGACTCCCACCAGACGCCGTATGGGAAGAACGGCCGGGCCACTACGCGTTGCCTGGGCCAGCTACCCCCAATCTGCTCGCTGACCTCACGGCGTGGTTACGGGACGAAGAAATCACGTTGGCAGAACTTCGCACCGTTCGCGCCACTCTCGAAGAAGTGTTCCTACGCCTAACTGAAGAGAGCCGCGCATGAATACGCGCGCGGTCGCCGCCCAAACGCGCCTCGAACTGTCGATGACGGTTCGCCGAGGTGAAAGTCTTCTAGTCACGCTTGTTGTTCCTATCGGTATTCTGATTTTCTTCAGCAAGGTCGATGCGATGCAGCCGAGGCGAGGTTCGGCGTTGGACTTTCTCGTTCCAGGGGTCCTCTCGCTCGCTGTCATGTCCAGTGCGATGGTCAGCCTCGGTATCGCTACGGGATTTGAACGTAGGTACGGAGTCTTAAAGCGACTCGGAAGCACGCCGCTGGGTAGGTCGGGTTTACTCACAGCCAAAACGTTGAACGTCCTTGCCCTGGAGGTATTTCAGTTTCTGCTGATTGTTGTTGCGTCCATCGCTCTCGGATGGAAACCGACCATAGGTTTAGTGGCCGCAATAGGGCTCTTATTTGTCGGCACGATTGCGTTTGCTGGAATCGGCATGTTTATGGCGGGGACACTCAGAGCCGAGGCAAACTTGGCAGCGGCCAACGGATTGTTCCTCGTCTTTTTGTTTCTGGGCGGTATGGCATACCCACTCGAACGCCTGCCAACTGCACTCGAATCGATTGCGCGTTTGTTGCCTGCAGCCGCACTTTCGGAATGCGTCCGCGGGGTACTTGAACCTGCCGGAAGTATTCCGACTCGTGAACTCGTCGTGTTACTCGTTTGGGCCGTTGGCGCGCCCTTGCTCGCAGCGAAGAAATTTCGATGGGAAGAATGAACTAGAGAATGCGACGGATCTGAGTCATCAGTTCCGCGTCAGACAGTCTTCCAAAGTAACGACTTGTAATGTTTCCGCGTCCGTCAATGAAGAATGTTTGTGGGAGACCCCTCACGCGGTATTCCTTCGCCACGGCATTATCGACTCCGCCGTCGGCAAGCAGCCACGTTGCATCTCGCCGCTTCGCGAAATCGCGCGCATCTTTCGGGATGTCCTTGTACGTGATCCCGACAATCTTCAAACCATCTTGTTCGAATTGATCCAAAGCGTTTTTGAATTGCTCGAATTCTTCCCTACATGGCACACACCAAGATGCCCAGAAATTCACGATTACTGGTTTGCCGAGCATCTCTGAGCTTCTGATGCGCGACGCTCCGGTCAATGCGGGCAGGTCGAACGATGGTGCCTTTTCGCCTACTAGCGAGGAGGGTCCGCTAATAGAACGCCCACTACCGGCGCGTTCGTTTGAATCGTTGGATCCGGAGCATGCGGTGGTCGGCAGCACAGCAAGGGCGCCGATGATTAGCCAAAAGGTCCCACGCAGAATGCGACAGGCTGGCCGTATCTGATTAGAACGACTGAACAATGCTGTCAATTGCAATCGCAGCGAACAATAACGCCAGATACATATTGGAAAACTTGAACAAGTTGATGGCTCGCTGCTCTGACGGATCACGATTCAAACGTATTGCTTCGACGATGAACGCGATTCCAAGCACTAACGCTGCCGCGGTGTATCCCCAAGACAGGTTTGTCGTTGGTCCCAACAGGAGCGACGTCGCGGTCACGATTACGGAGTAAGCAACGATCTGTCTGGTAGCCGCCGGTACTCCTTTGACGACGGGCAGCATCGGGAAGCCGGCTGCTGCATAGTCGTCGCGGTAACGGATAGCGATGGCCCAGAAATGTGGTGGCGTCCAAAGGAAAACGATCGCGAACATGATCCAAGCTGGAAGGGCTAAAGATCCGGTGACCGAACTCCAACCGACCAAGACTGGAACCGCACCTGCCGCTCCGCCGATCACAATGTTCTGAACCGTCCGAGGCTTTAGCCAGATCGTGTACACGAAAACATAAAAGAGCATCGCGCCAACAGCGAGCATCGCTGAAAGCAGATTCACGGTTGCCCACAACCAAATGAAGGCGATCATTTCGAGTACGAGACCGAAGATCAATGCTGCTACAGGCGAAACGTCACCTTGGGGTAGCGGTCGATTGTGGGTTCGACGCATGAATTGGTCGCGGTCCCGCTCGATCCAGCAATTGATGGTGTTTGCTCCGCCTGCGGCCATCGTGCCTCCGAGTAGCACGGCGGCAATAAGGGCGAGCGGGGGAAGACCTTCGTCAGCGAGGATCATCGCTGGAACTGTCGTTACAAGGAGTAGTTCGATCACTCGCGGTTTAGTAAGAGCCAAATACACAGCGAAACGAGAACGACGCCGTACGACGACGGGGGATTCGGTCTTGTTTGCCGCGTCAAACGGCACGACTGGTGCGAGGTCGTCAGGGAGGGCAACCACGCTTCGGACGCTACCAGGACATGTCACGCGGCCTTCGACCCGTGAATGGACAACAAGATCGTGCCTTCCACCAGGAGCGCCCTATTCGGCCACTGTGGCTCCCGGGGGTACCCTGTGGAGATGCCCGATCCGACACCTTTGCGCGCCGCCGACGACAGTTCCAAGCCGTCGATTCGAATGACGGCAGACCGCCTTTTGGTGGCGCCGTCAAAGGAAGCCGGCGAACGCAAATCTCGATCAGGAATCTTGATTCCCGCGACGGCCAACGTTGATCGACGCCTTGCCTGGGCTGAAGTAATTCAAGTTGGTCCGACGGTGCGAAACGTCGAAGAAGGCGACCAGGTTCTTTTCGCTCCGGATACAGGGTTCGAAGTCGAGATACGAGCAAACGAGTACCTGATACTGCGCGAACGTGATGTTCACGCCGTTGCATCGCAACGCGACTCTGGCCGCACCGGCCTCTACCTGTAATCGCGCGACATGCAAGTTCGCCTAGATGGCAAGGTAGCGCTAGTCACCGGTTCCTCTAGAGGAATCGGTAGAGCAATCGCCGAGAGTTTCTGTGCTGCGGGCGCCTCAGTCATGTTGTCATCGCGCAAGGCCGAGGACCTCGCCGCTGCATCAGAAGCAATCGATGGCGACACCGCATGGACCGTGGCGAATGCGGGGGATCCGGAGCACGCCGATGCCGCTGTACTCGCCACGGTGGAGCGCTTTGGTTCGCTCGACATACTCGTGAACAACGCCGCCACCAACCCGTACATGGGAAAGACGATCGAAATCGATGTGCCGCGCTTCGACAAGACGGTTGCGGTCAACCTCCGCGGTCCCGTCGTGTGGTCTCAACGTGCTTGGGTGCATTGGATGCAAGAGCATGGCGGAGTGATTCTCAACATCTCATCGATAGGCGGCCTCTCGGTTGAGGCGTCGATCGGTGTTTACAACGCGACGAAGGCCGCGCTGTTGCATCTAACTCGAACACTCGCAGCCGAGCTTGCGCCCGGTGTAAGAGTTAACGCGATTGCGCCCGGTCTGGTCAAGACCGACATGGCCCGCGCTCTGTGGGAAGCGAATCAAGATGCGATCGCGCGGTCGCTGC
>SHUZ01000066.1 GCA_009694415.1 Acidimicrobiia bacterium | reverse complement strand
GAGACGTATTGACGGTCATCGTCAATACTGCCGATGACGAAACATTTTGGGGTCTAAAGGTCTCGCCGGATCTCGACACGATCACATACACGCTTGCAGGATGTGTACACCCCGAACAAGGTTGGGGACGCGGCGACGAAACCTTCACGGTTATTGACGGGCTCGCACGTTTCGGGTGCGATGCCTGGTTCCGACTCGGGGATCGCGATCTATCGACGCATCTATTTCGCACCAGCCGCCTGGCCGAAGGCGCAACACTCGCCGAGGTGACCGAAGAGATCACACGGGCGTGGGGCTTACAGCCGAAACTTCTACCCATGAGCAACGATCGGGTCGCTACCCGCGTGACGATCCGTGCCGACGATGGCAGCCTCACCAATCTCGCGATGCAGGACTGGTTCGTCAAGGAACGGTCTAGGGGCCCAGTAGCCGCAGTCGATTTCGACGGCGCAATCGAGGCAAGTCCTGCGCCCGGTGTCCTCGAAGCGATCGCTACAGCCGACACGGTAATTGTGTGTCCGTCGAACCCGGTGATTTCAATTGGACCGATTCTCGCGATACCAGGCATACGCGAGGCGCTTAAAGAGCGACGCGATCGCGTCGTTGGGATAAGCCCGATCATTGCCGGTGCCCCAGTGAAGGGTCCTGCGGCCAAGTTGATGGCCCCTTTAGGAATCGAAGTCACTTGCGTCGGCGTTGCACGGGCGTATGCCGACTTCTGTGGAACGCTCGTCATCGATTCCTTGGACGCGCGCCATGCCGCTGCGATCGAAGAGCTCGGAGTGCACGCGGTCGTGACAAATACATTGATGACCGACGCACGTGTTTCTGCGGCCCTCGCGCAATGCACCCTAGAAGCCGTGGCTTGACGCGTGGGCAACCTTGAAATTATTGGGATCGAAGGAATTGGCGAGATCAGCGATGGTGACTCGTTGGCCGAGATCATCTCTGCGGCAGCGGCGACTCAGGGATCGCCATTGCGGGCCGACGACTGCTTGGTGGTAACGCAAAAAGTGGTTTCGAAAGCCGAAGGGCGGCTCGTCGCGCTCGACCATGACGACACCGAAGGGCGACTGGCTCTTATCGAAGCCGAATCGCATCGGATATTGCGGCGACGCGACGACCTCGTCATCAGCGAGACGAAACACGGTTTCATTTGCGCTAATGCTGGGATCGACCTCTCGAATGTCGATGACGGCGTCGTTGCTTTGTTGCCAAAAGACGGTGACACGTCGGCGCACCGCATCCGCAACGCGATCCGAGCTTTGGCTGGGATTGAAATAGGCGTCGTCATTTCTGACACCTTCGGTCGAGCGTGGCGGCATGGGCTCACGGATGTCGCGATTGGAGTCGCCGGGCTTGCAGCAATTCTCGATCTTCGCGGCGAAAACGATTCGCGCGGCCGCGAGTTGCGTGTAACCGAAGTTGCATTAGCTGACGAAGTCGCCGGAGCGGCCGAACTAGTAATGGGGAAAGCTTTGGGAATTCCAGCGGCGATCGTGCGCGGTCTTGAAGCGGCTTGGTTTGTCGACGGTTCAGTGCGCGACTTGATCCGTCCTGCTCACGATGACTTGTTCAGATGACAGAACCAGGCTTAGATCGCACACCTAGTTTTATCGATGCGCGACGTTCAGTCCGCTCGTTCGATACTGCGCCGGTTTCGCGGGGGACCATAGACATGCTTATTTCTGCCGCATGCACCGCACCGGCTCCACACCACTCGCGACCGTGGCGGTTCGTCATCATCGATTCCGCCGAGGGCAAAGAATCTCTCGCCGTCGGCATGGCAGCGCGTTGGCGCCAGGACTTGGAGGCTGACGGCATCGATGATTCGCGGATCGTAGAACTTGTTAGTGCTTCACATCAAAAATTGATCTCGGCCCCAACCCTCATTCTGGGATGCCTCACATGGGACGGCCTAGACCGCTACCCAGACGAAGCCAGAATGCGGGCTGAATGGGGAATGGCCTTGCTCTCGCTGGGAGCCGCTGTCGAGAACCTCATGCTGGCAGCATCCGCCGTAGGCCTTGCATCGTGTTGGATAGCAGCACCGATCTTCTGTCCAGAGGAAGCTCGAGACGCTCTCGGTCTTGCCGTGGACTGGCTTCCACACGCGTTGGTCACCGTAGGCAACCAGGACCCCAAGTATTCGGCGCCACCGCGACGGGAGATAGATCTTTCAACACTCAGAGTCCACCGCTGAGGGACGCCTGAATTCAGTTGTTGGCCTTGAACCAATCCAGAGTTCTCGCTACGCCCTCGTCCAAACTGGTGAACGGCTTCCACCCAAGTTGTATTTCAGCTCGACCAGGATCCAACGCGGAACGCGCAATCTCCCCGGCCCGCGCCGGAGCGTGCGATGGTGGATCCGGATAACCAACTCCACGCGCAATAGTGGCGTACAACTCGAGCACGCTCGTTTCGATGCCGGTTCCTATGTTAATTATGAGTCCGCTCCCCCGTTCGGCGGCGCGGACAAATGCATCGACAACATCATCGACATACACGAAGTCGCGCGTCTGCTCACCATCTCCAAAAACCGTCGCGCGTCGTTTGCTCAGCATGAGTCCCGCAAAGATCGACACCACGCCAGCTTCCCCGTGGGGATCCTGGCGCGGGCCATAGACATTTGCGAGTGCAAGTGCGGTGTATTGCAGCCCGTGTAGCTGGCTGTAGTAGTGCAAGTAGTCACCCGCGGCTTTTTTCGCGACCCCATACGGCGATTCGGGACGTTGCGGATGACCCTCTGTAACCGGCAAGTGCTCCGGCGTGCCATAAATTGTGCCACCGGAACTCGCGAACACGACCTTCTGCGTCTTTGCGGCTACGGCGCCCTGGCAAACGTTCAGCGTGCCAATGATGTTGACCTCAGCATCAAAGGTCGGTCGCGATACCGACACGCGCACATCGGCTTGTGCCGCTAGATGGAACACGACATCGGGTTTTCGGTGAGCTATCAAATCGGTAACCGCCGCAGACCGAACATCGATCCGGTGGAAGGAGAATTTTCTATTTCCGGCCGCTCGGGCATCTGTGAGATTTCCTAACGAGCCCGTTGATAGATCGTCTACGACATCCACGTACCAGCCCTCTGCAAGGAGGCGATCGGTGAGCGTAGAACCGATGAATCCTGCCCCTCCCGTGACAAGCGCCTTCATTCCGCCTCGCTTCTTTTCATCCGTGTCGCTCACGCCGAGTCGTCGCACGCAAGGGATACGTCTACAGCGACAACCTTTTGGTTAACCGTAGACCCCCTCGCCAGGAAGACGTTGGTCAACAGCACCGAATGCCGAACAGTCGACTCGGCGCTCACTTCCACGCCGGGACCAAGCACCGAGTCTTCGACCACAGCACCGGATCCAACGATAGCGCGTTCACCTATGAGTACCGGTGCCGTCAATATCGCATCGTCAGCAATCACGGCTCCTGATTGCACCCAAACTCCAGGGCTTCGAGCGATCGCTCCTGCTATCGGAGGGCTGCCGAGCCGGCCTGCAACAACGTCGTGATGCGCTTCGAAGAACTTTTGCGGTGTTCCGATATCCAACCAGTAGGAATCTGATTGAACCGCATAAAGACGTCCTGGATTCTCCAACATCCGTGGGAACGTTTCTCGTTCTATAGATACGTTGAGACGCGCAGGGATGCGGTCGAGTACCTCTGGTTCAAGCACGTACGTTCCCGCGTTTATCCAGTTGGTCGGTGCTTGCTCGCGCGGAGGCTTCTCAATGAATGCGATTACCTCGCCGTCGTCGTGGGTCGGTACGACCCCGAAGCCCGACGGGTCATCGACCTTCGCGAGCGAGATTGTTGCCTCAGCGCCGCGGTCTATATGAAAGTTGACAAATGCGGTCAGATCCAAGTCGGTAAGCACGTCGCCATTGCAAACGACAACGCGGTCGTCAATACCGTCCGCAGCAAACCTTATGCCTCCTGCCGTTCCGAGGGGTTCGTCTTCGACTACGAAACGAAGTTTGATTCCGCTGAAATATCCTTCGGAAAAATGTTCGGTGAACGCTTCTGGCAAGTAGCCCAGCGACAGGACGGCCTCCGTCACACCATGACTCGCGAGCCACATGAGCTGCCGTTCAATAAACGGTACGTTCGCGATCGGGAGCAGCGGCTTCGGCGTCGTATATGTAAGCGGCCTTAGGCGCGTTCCCTGTCCGCCCACCAAGACGACGGCCTTCACGGAGTGCTGGTTGTAGGTACGCCCGCTGCCGTCGTAGTTGTCGCAACGTCCTCCGCAGGCACCGGCAACTGTTGCTCGGGTGGCACCGGCAACTGTTGCTCGGGTGGCACATCGGAAATATTCACCATCGCCTCGTCAGCTCCAGGAGGCTTCTCGAGTTTGTCGCCCTTCGGCAAGTAATAGATCGCAACGATGTCGCCATTTTGTGGGCGATAGTCCGAAGGGTTCCCGGTTCTGGCCTCCGTGGGCCACGGCTTTCCCTGCTTGCCGACGATCCAAGACAACTCTGCCGGTTTGGCGTCTTTACCCGTGCCGCACTCGCCACCATTGGCATGTGTCACTGCATCCCAAGCCTGTATCGATTCTGAAGAAATACTCCAGCCCGCGAATCCGAAGTACTTACCGAGGGTCGTGCGCTTCCCTGCTTCGTCCGTTGATAACGGGTGCATATGTATCAAGTTATCCCCGTGCGAATGAAGGCCCGCCCTGACTCCAGCCTGATTCACTCTGTCGTGGAACTCGGGGGCGGGACCCAACCAGTTGCCGCAGACGTTCACTCCTAGATACGCATGCCAGTGCTCGCCGAGCTTGGGCGATACATCGGCACCGGCATCGTTTCGGGCTTTCGTGAAAACGATTCCAAGGATTCCGACCATGATCACAGCGCCAATTACAACTGACCAAGCACGCGAAGCACCGGCCTTCTTGGGGCGGCGAACCCGGGAGCGGATCCGCGCACGGCTGTACTTGCTCGGCTTCGCCATGGCTTGCTCAGGCTACTCGGTGACCGGTTCAATTTTGGGTCGCGTTCGCACCGATTCACGGAGGCCCTGTGCGAGTCCGCGGGCAGCAAGAAAAATTGCGGCACCGGGCAACAGGAGCCGCCTTCGACCTTGCCACCAGTTGGCCGCATATCGGTACGCGGCACGGTGGTGCCAATAAATAGACCGATACGGGCGGCCGGCTCGACTCACTCCAACTACATGGGTTACGCAGGCGGCCGGTTCGTAAGAAACGCGCCAACCTGCTTCGTTGAGTCGCCGACAAAGATCGACGTCCTCGAAGAACATGAAGTACTCCTCGTCCCAGCCACCGACCACATCAAGAGCATCTCTACGCAACCAGACCGCTGCTCCGGAAAGCCAGTCGACGTCCCTCGGTATTTCCGGGTCGGCATCGAGTTCCCGATATGCGCGAGTGAAACGATTGCCCGGAGCGATTCGACCCAGAAGCGCGTGGCCAATTGCATCAGTAATTCCGGGTGCTCGGCGCGCCGATGGATAAAGGGAGCCATCTGTGTTCAAGATCGCCGGGCCCAACGCTGCTAACCGTGGGTCGTCGACGAAACGATTCAACATGTGCGCTGCTGCTCCGTTCTCAACTTCGACATCGGGATTCAATACTGCGATAACCGGTGCCGTGGTCGCCGCGATTCCCAAATTGGCAGCACGCCCGTATCCGAGGTTGGCCCCGGGTCGGACGATAGCTATGCCGGGGTAGTCGCGTTCAAGCATCGCGACTGAACCGTCCTCGGAACCGTTATCAACCACCACGATCTCGACAGGGCCCAATTCCGAACCGACTAGCGCGTGAACGCAGGCAAGCAACATATGCCCAGCTTCGTAATTGACTACAACCGCGGCCCACTGCACGTGCTGGCCTAGCTCTTAAACCGGTACTTAACTAGAGCGCCGAGCGCTGATAATCCATCGCGCCATGTGATCTTCTTGCCATCGACTAGCTCACGCCCAGCAAAACTGATTGGGACCTCGTAGATGCGGATTCCCTTCCGCAAGATTTTGGCCGTGATTTCCGGTTCAAAATCGAACCTGTCCGACTCGATAGTGAGACCATCGAGAACGCGTCGATCAAACAACTTGTAACAGGTCTCCATATCGGAGAGTGTCGTGTTGTAGAGAAGGTTCGTTGCAACTGAGAGCATCTTGTTCCCAAGCCAATGCGTGTACAGCATGTTGCGGCGTTCGCCCGTGAACCGAGATCCGTACACAACACTCGCTCGCCCCTTCAACATCGGAGCAATCAGTTTCGGCCAGTCTTCAGGGTCATACTCAAGATCTGCATCCTGTATGAGCACCAGATCGCCAGTGACATTCTCTAGGCCTGTACGGATGGCTGCGCCCTTGCCCTGGTTGCGAGCATGACGCACGATCTTCACCGTGCTATCGCCAAGTTGCGACAAAACCGCGGTGGTGCCGTCTTCGCTACCGTCATCGACAACTACGAATTCGCGTTCCAAGTCGAGGTCGACCGCTCGCATCCTGCGCAGAATCTCACCAACTGTGTTGCGTTCATTGAAGACAGGGACGATCACTGACAATTTTCTATATTGGACTACTTCGGTTGGATCGATCATTTCTCTGCAAGTTCCTTGCTGTACCACGCAGAGGTCTTCTCGAGCCCTTCGCGCAACTGAACCAGCGGTTCCCAGCCAAGCAATTCACGCGCAAGACCAATGTCGGGGTTCCGTTGCGTAGGGTCATCAACCGGCAGGGGTTCAAACACAATCTCTGACGAGGACCCAGTCACATCGAGAATCGTACGTGCCAGTTCCATCACCGTGAACTCGTTCGGGTTACCAATGTTGACGGGACCCACATAGTCGGACTCGAGCAGCGCAACGATTCCACGAATCTCATCATCCACGAAACAGAACGAGCGACTTTGTCCTCCATCGCCATAGACAGTCAGCGGCTCTCCTGCTAATGCCTGAACAAGAAAGTTCGAAACAACGCGACCGTCAGCTGGCCTCAACCGAGGTCCGTAAGTATTGAAAATGCGTAGCAGCCGAATGTCGACGCCGTGCTCGCGGTGATATGCGAACGTAATCGCTTCGCCAAACCGCTTGGCTTCGTCGTAAACGCTGCGTGGGCCGATTGGGTTTACGTGACCCCAATAACTCTCGGGCTGAGGGTGAACTAACGGATCGCCATACACCTCACTAGTTGATGCGAGCATGAACTTCGCATCGTTAGCGCGCGCTAGTCCGAGTGCATTGTGAGTACCGACGGATCCGACCTTCAGTGTCTCGATCGGGTAGTTCAAGTAGTCGATTGGACTCGCAGGCGAAGCAAAGTGCAATACCGCGTCGATTGGGCCATCGACCGAGATGAACTCGGTTACATCTTGTTGAATAAATCTGAACTCTGGTGCTGACTGCAGCGCCGTCAGATTCTCCATCCTCCCAGTAAGGAAGTTGTCGATTCCAATGACATCCCAACCGCCGCCGATCAATGATTCGCATAAATGCGAACCTAGAAAGCCGGCCGCTCCCGTGACTACTGCCTTGCGACGCTTCGACGCTGCTTCTCCCGCGTTTTGATCAGGGGTCACGATCGGCCTACTCCCTCATAGGTGAAGCCTCTACGCCGCAGCGCTACCGGGTCGAGCAAGTTGCGCGTGTCGAGAACATTCGGACTAGCGAGCGCGTCACGAACTCTGTTGAAGTCGAGCCATCTGAACTGGTCCCATTCTGTAAGCACCGCCAACAATGCAGCTCCGGCACAAACTTCGTAAGGGTCAGACACAACGACTAGACCAGGCACGGCCCTCTCGGCAGACTCGCCCGCTGCAGGGTCGAAAGCTCTTACATTCGCTCCGCCCTCAATGAGACGTTGGGCAATCACGAGCGCAGGCGAATCACGAAGGTCATCGGTATTCGCCTTGAACGTGAGGCCCCACAACGCGATCGTTACCCCCTCAAGACTCCCTCCCACCATTGACGTGGCCTTCTCGACCATCCGTTCATGTTGGCGACGGTTTACTTCTACGACGCCGTCTAACAGCGCAAAGTCATAACCGACATTGCGGGAGGCAAATAACAATGCCGCTGTGTCTTTCGGGAAACATGATCCGCCGTAACCAGGACCGGGGTGGAGGAACTCAAAGCCAATTCGTTGGTCATAACCCATACCGAGCGTAACTTCACGAACATCTGCATCGACCGCTTCACAAAGATTGGCAATCGCGTTCACGAATGAGATCTTGGTCGCTAGAAATGCGTTAGACGCGTACTTAATCATTTCGGCCGATGCAGGATCGGTTACAAGTATCGGCGCGTCGAGGGCGCGATACAGCTCTGACACGCGCACGGCTACCGACGGGTCATCGCACCCGATCACCACGCGATTGGGATGTAGGAAGTCCTCAACCGAAGTCCCTTCGCGCAGGAACTCGGGATTCGATGCCACACGCACCTGATCGATCGACGCGCCGGCTTCGCCGAGAATCTGTTCAACTAGGCGCGTCGAGCCAACCGGCATTGTCGACTTATTGATTACAACAGCCCCGCGCCTTAATACCGGCGCAATTTCGCGGGTCACATCTTCAACAAAGGATAAATCGGCGCTGCCGTCGTCTGCTTGTGGAGTGGGCACGCATAGAAATACAAAGTCAGCAACAGCTGCGGCCTTTCGCGCACCAACCACGAAGGAGAGACGCCCCGTCGCGAGTCCCTCCGCCAACAACGCAGGAAGCCCGTCTTCCAGAATCGGAACTTCACCTTTAGAGAGTCGCTCAACGCGTTCCTCGACTATGTCTGCGCAAATCACACGGTGGCCAAGATGAGCCAAGCAGGTAGCGGTCGTCAGTCCGACATATCCAGCACCAATGACGGCGACTTCACTCACTGAGAGCCTCCGGTGATGCTTGGCGCCCAAGTGTCCTCCAAAACCGGTGCCCTGTCCCTCAGGGGTTCCCACCACTCGCGCCGATCCCTGTACCACTCAACGGTCGCTCGCACCCCTGGCTCGAAATCAACGGTCGGCTTCCAACCCAGTTCAGATCGCAACTTCGAACTATCGAGCAGATACCGCCGATCATGACCTGGACGGTCAGGAACGATCGTCTTTAAGGATTGCGGTTTGTCAAGCACGTCGAGCACAAGATCTGCGATCTGTTCGATGCTCGCCTCTATGCCGCTACCGACGTTGTACGTCTCTCCTACGCGCCCCTCCGAGAGAATCACGTCAATCGCGGTGCAGTGATCGAAGACGTGCAACCACTCGCGCCGGTTCGCGGTGGATGCATACAACGGCAGGGCGATGTCATCTAATGCTCGCGAAGCGAATAACGGGATCACCTTCTCGGGAAACTGGTATGGCCCGTAATTGTTTGCGCAATTAGAAATTGAAATGGGGAGACCGAACGTCTCGTAATACGCGCGGACGACATGATCCGCTCCTGCCTTTGACGCGTTATAGGGCGTACGCGGGCGGTAGGGAGACTCCTCGGTGAATGCACCCGGATCATCCAGCGCGAGATCGCCGTACACCTCACAGGTAGAAACATGGTGGAAGCGCTCGACGCCAACCCTACGTGCGGCCTCAGCAAGGACTTGGGTGCCCAAAACATTGGTTCTTACGAAGCGTCCCGGATCCAGAATGGCGAGGCTGTTATGGGATTCAGCAGCGAAGTTAACGACAACGTCGACGCTGTTGTCACGAAGTGCACGCTCGATGAGATCACCATCGCCGATGTCACCCTGCAGAAACGAGACGCGTTCCCCGAGGTCGGCCAGATTCTCCCGGTTGCCGGCGTAGGTCAGCAGATCCAGGGCGACAACGCTATCTGTGGGGTGGGAATCGACCCAATAGCGCGCGAAATTCGAGCCTATGAAGCCAGCCGCGCCGGTCACCAACAGAGAGGACATAACACCATCGTACGGGTCAAGCGCCTACGAAACCAAAGGGTCTGCCCGACAGGTGCATCCGAGTCAGCAAGCCGGAGTCTGCGGCACAGCGCCCTTCTGTGGCTTCGTCGTAGCGGTGCCCCCTGCAGATTTTGTCGATGAAGTCCCCGCAGGCTTCTTGCCGGGAGCCGCCACACCCTGAAAGTCCGCGCCGAGAACCACAACTACGTCGGCATCTGTGATCGTGGCGTCGGCGATCAAAACGCCTATGCCACCTAGGTACTTCGAAAGCAACTTGGCCTTCTGTTCGTTGCCTGATGTGTAGCGAATCTGCGTTACCTCGACCGGTGCCGTATCTCCGACCCCAGCAGACACAAACGTAAACTTCTGCAGGTGGGACATCGCTGTAGCGGCTGCGCCACTGACCTCTCCACCGTTTAGAACGCGTACCCGGACCTGCGACGGCAGGATCTTGATCTCCTCCTCGGTCGTTTGCGATCCAAACGTGTTCAATCGCGCGATTACCTGATCCGCGTCCGGCTGCTTCGCTGCCACGCGTACGCCGTCCCCGGCGGCTTTCACCGGAAGAGTCAACATCTCAAGGGCATCATCACTTTCGGGGTTCACTTTTCTAAATGTCTTGACCAAGCGGAAGATGTCTTGCTTCGATAGTTGCCGATCAACCTTGAGCTTCGGAATGACGGCATCCGCTATGTCAAGTGCCTTCAACGGATTCGAGCCCGCCTTAACTGAGGCTGCACCCGCCAATCGTCGAATGAAGTTCTGTTGCCGCGTGATCCGATCCAGATCTGCCCGCGGGCTCGCGTCCTGCCACTCGCCAGTTTCTGCGTCGTAGAACTCGAGCGAACGTGACCGAACATATTGCAAGGCTTGATTACCGTCGAGAGGTATGCAACCAGCACCCGGAATATTGAGACCGGAATATTGGTCACGCGCAGGCGAGGGGAAGTACACGGGAATCTT
>SHUZ01000065.1 GCA_009694415.1 Acidimicrobiia bacterium | reverse complement strand
GTCAGTCATCTGATCAACAGCGCTCACGAATCTGCGATTGGGATACTCGCGGCGAATCGGGTCGCGCTAGATGCCCTCGCTGCAGCCCTGATCGAACACGAGACTCTCGAAGCCGGTCAAGTTAGTGCGATCCTTGATGCTGTTGAAACGTGGACCGGTTCAGGATCAACGCACGTGTCGGCCGTAGCGGCCACGGAATTACCGCCTACCGATAGGAAACGACCATGACCGAAGCGAACCCACTCCGCGCAGTCAGTGATGCGACGGCGGACGTCGACCAAGTCCGAATTGAGCGCGCAGTGCGTGAAATCCTCGAGGCGATCGGAGAAGATCCTGATCGCGATGGCCTCCAGCGAACGCCAGGGCGAGTAGCCGCGATGTACGCAGAACTGTTCGCCGGATTGCATGACGATCCATCGCGGCACCTAACGGTCACATTCGAAGCTGACCACGATGAGATGGTCCTGGTCCGTGACATCTCATTGTTCAGCGTTTGCGAGCATCATCTCGCGCCATTCCATGGCATGGCTCATGTTGCATACATCCCAGGAATGGATGGGCGCATAACGGGGCTATCGAAGATCGCGCGTCTGGTCGACGGCTTCTCTCGGCGCCCGCAGGTACAGGAACGTTTGACCGCTCAGATCGCCGACGCCCTGGTAGATGTTCTCGATCCACGGGGCGTGTTTGTTGTCATCGAATGTGAGCATATGTGCATGTCGATGCGCGGCGTTCGTAAGCAGGGATCGCTAACGGTGACATCGGCGGTGCGTGGGATCTTCAAGGACAATCCGGCAACGAGGGCCGAAGCCATGGCTCTAATCGGTCACCCAGGAAACCGGCGTTGAGGGCTCGGCGCTAGGGTGCCGCACTAGATGTTCGATTGGAAGACCGTTCCGGGCCACGTCATGGGCATACTCAACGTGACACCTGATTCGTTCTCCGATGGAGGCCTATATCTGGATACCGATTCCGCTGTCTTGCAAGGTTTGGAGTTGACACAAGCTGGTGCGGCAATGATCGACATCGGAGGTGAATCGACGCGCCCAGGCGCTGAACCCGTGAGCGCCGCTGAAGAGATGCGTCGAGTTATTCCGGTTGTCGAAGCGCTAGCGAGTCAAATATCGGTACCAATCAGTATCGATACAACGAAGGCAGAGGTAGCGGCAGCAGCGCTCGCGGCCGGAGCGGCGGTTGTTAACGATGTTTCGGCAGGAAGAGGAGATCCATCGATGTTTTCGGTGGTCGCCGAATCAGGAGCCGGCTACATCGTGATGCACATGCTTGGTGAACCGCGGACCATGCAAGATGATCCGCGATATGGCGACGTCGTGAGGGACGTAGGCGACTTTCTATTCGCGCGGATCAAAAGCGCACATGAGGTCGGGATAGCGGAGTGCTCACTGATGGCTGATCCAGGAATTGGGTTTGGCAAGACGTTTGATCAGAATCTCTCTCTACTAGCGCGTCTTGGCGAACTGATTTCGAGGGTGCGTGTTCCGATGCTGGTAGGAACGTCACGCAAGGGTTTCCTCGGACACATAACGGGAGTAGAAGATCCGGCGGCACGTGATGATGCAACTCTTGCGACGGTAGTTTGGGCATTACAGAGAGGCGCATCGATGGTACGGGTGCATGACGTCACGCGGGCGGTGCACGCGGCTGCAGTGTTAGATGCGCTGCGGGGTGCAGAGCCGAAGGATGTTGGGGCTGTCGCATGACGGCGCTGAGAGGAAAATGGGCGCAGGGGCTGCAGCCTCGATTTTTTTGTTGGGTACTGAAGGATCGGTTCGCAATTTCGGAACGCCCTGGTGGTTTCGCTCGCAATCATCGCAAAGTGCGTCGCCAAGAAGAGCTGATTTGGTTGGCGCAGAACGGTTTCACTCGCGTGATTTCGCTACTCGACTCCCCCCACAATCTTCACGCGTATGAGGAAGCTGGCATTGAGTACGAGCAGGTGTCTCTTGGTCGTCACGACGACCTTGGTGATCGACTAGGAATGATTTACGAGTCCATCGCGCGCCGGATCGACGTTCCGAGCGAGAAGATTCTTGTACATCACGAAGAGATGGGAGAGCGACTCCTCGGTGTCGTTGGTGGGTACCTTTACTATTCGGGTTTAGTCGCTGAGGGCCCACACGCGATTCTCCTCGCCGAGAAGTTGACCGGCAGGGAGCTCGGTTCGGTAGGACGAGAGATTGTTGCGATCACGGTGGACGAGGGAATCATCCGACCACCGCGCAAGCCATAATGGGCTCGATTCTTGTCAATGGAGTCCGAGTACTTGGTGTGCATGGTGTTTTGCCCCACGAGCGGCTCCATCCGCAGCCTTTCGAGGTAGATGTTGCGTTAGAGGTCAACCTGTCGAAAGCTGGGTTGAGCGACAAGTTGGAGGACACTGTCGATTACGGCTCTATCGCGGAGGCGATTTCGACGGTAGTAGCGAACGAGAGTTATCAGTTGATGGAGAGGCTCGCGACACGTATTGCTGAAGTCTGTCGGGAAGACCCTCGCGTGACGGAGGTAACGGTAACGGTACGCAAACTGCATCCGCCGGTGAACGCGATGCTCAACCACGTCGCGGTGTGCATCACCGCGTGAGCGCCAGTGAGCGTTGCTTTCTCGGCATCGGATCAAATATCGGGGACCGACCAGCGAACTTGCAACTAGCGATCGACGGGTTAGCGGGAGATCCCCACATCACCGTGATCGCTGTTTCGTCGGTGTACGAGACAACTCCGGTTGGGGGACCGCCCCAAGACGACTTCCTTAACGCAGTCGTAGAAATTACAACGGACTACGCGCCAAGTGAACTTCTGAATGTTGTGAACGGGGTCGAGGAACAAGCGCATCGCGTTCGTGATGTCCACTGGGGTCCGCGCACGCTTGATATCGACATTCTCACGTACGGAACGCAGGTCGTACATGCACCGAACCTAGACATTCCGCATCTGCGAATGAATCAGCGCGGGTTCGTCCTGGCTCCGATGTATGACCTTGTCCCAGACATGGTCGATAAGCCACCCGCTGGTTGGGAAGGCGTGCGTCGCATGCCGATAACGTTACGGGTTCCTTAAGACAGTCTGGACCTAATGAGGCCGGAACCGCGAAGGGATGATCCAAAGACGATGGAAATGATATGAGGGTCATCGAGCGCATCGAAGATTTGCGTGCCGCGTGCGACATTGAGCGCGCGGCGGGCCGGAGCATCGGACTAGTCCCAACGATGGGGTACTTCCATTCAGGGCATCGTTCGTTGATGCGGAATGCGCGGGAAGGTACAGATTTCGTGGTCGTTACGTTGTTCGTCAATCCGATGCAGTTCGGTCCTGACGAAGACCTGGACGCGTACCCTCGCGACATCGCAGGCGATCTTGCGGCCGCGACAGAAGAGCGTGCGGACGTTCTATTTATGCCGTCCGTAAGTGAGATGTATCCGTTAGGTCCACAGAAGACAACGGTGGGTGTGAGCAGTCTCACGGAAGGACTGTGCGGGAGAGCGCGCCCCCATCATTTCGATGGAGTGACGACGGTTGTGACCAAGTTGTTCAACATTGTTGGTCCATCTGCTGCGTACTTCGGACGCAAGGATTTTCAGCAGTTAGCGGTCCTACGTTGGATGGTGAGGGATCTAGACCTCCCGGTCGAAGTAATCGGTTGCCCGCTCATCCGTGAAAATGATGGCCTCGCGATGTCGAGCCGAAACGCATATTTATCAAGTGAGGAGCGCGCGGCCGCTCCTGCGTTGTTCGCATCCCTGGTCGAAGCAACAGAGGTGATGCGCGACGGTGAAAGAGATTCTGCTGTTGTCGAAAAACTCGTGAGTGATGCAATAGGCAAAAATTCTTTGCTCGACATCGAATACGTTGAGGTGTGTGATGCGTTGACTCTTCAGAGATTGGACGAGATCGATGGCGAAGTCGTGATTGCGTTAGCTGCAGGCGCGGGACGCGCTCGTCTAATAGACAACGTGGTTCTACGCGTTGATGGCCTGTTAGTTGAGGCTGACTTGGGGATGCGAATTGGATTGGATCCGAGCGAATGAGAAATGACGCCCTTTTGTGCGACCGCGAGATTCGTCGGCTGGAACCGTAGGCTCTCGCCATGACCGACCTCCTCGTGTTGGGTAGCGGGATTGCAGGGCTATCTGCTGCGATTCACGCGTCGCGTCGCGGAATGTCGGTTGTGCTTCTAACCAAGGGTGAGATGGCGCATTCCGCCACACACTTTGCCCAAGGCGGGGTCGCAGCGGTACTCGATAGTGCCGACTCGACGGACCTTCATTTAGCCGACACGATGGCCGCCGGGGCCGGACTCTGCGACGAATCGGCGGTACGAGTGCTGGTAGACGACGGCCCGGACCGCGTTCGCGAACTCATGGAACTAGGAGCGCAGTTCGATTACGAGAATGGTCGGCTCGCGATGGCACGCGAAGGCGGTCACTCACTGCCGCGCGTCGTTCATGCTGGAGGCGACGCGACTGGAGCCGAGATCGAGAGAGCGTTGCGTACCGACGTTAGAGATCTCCGCGCGGTCGAGGTTCGAGAAGGATGGTTCACCATCGATCTCTTGATCGAAAATGGCAGGTGCGTCGGAGTGACCGCGCTCGACGGTTCCGGCGGAATGCACAAGGTGCGCGCCAAGCACACGTTGTTGGCGACCGGCGGAGCAGGACAGTTGTACTCCGCGACGACCAACCCTTCCGTTTCTACGGGAGATGGCGTCGCGATGGCATTCCGGGCGGGCGCTGCCGTCGCCGACGTCGAGTTCATGCAGTTTCATCCCACTGCACTCGCTAGCCCTTCAATGCCACGCCCGCTTCTTTCGGAGGCGCTGCGGGGTGAAGGGGCCGTGCTGCGCGATAGTGCGGGAGTTGCGTTCATGTCTCAGGAGCATCCACTCGGAGATCTAGCTCCACGCGATGTAGTGGCGCGTGCGATTACAACGCGAATGTTGGAACGCGAAGAATCCAACATGTGGCTTGACTGCACTTCGATAAACGACTTCGAAACTCGTTTCCCGACGATCTGGAGGTCCGCACAATCTGTGGGCCTTGACCCTGAACGCGACCTGCTTCCTGTCGCTCCGGCAGCGCACTACTTGTCTGGTGGTGTGTGCACTGATCTTGATGGCGCCGCGACGATTCCAGGGCTCTGGGCATGTGGAGAAGTGGCTTGCTCGGGGGTGCATGGTGCAAATCGCCTCGCGAGTAACTCGTTGCTAGACGGCCTTGTCTTTGCTCCGCGTGTTGTTGAAGCGATTGGCGACGGGCGCGACGGTCCAGAACGTACCGGTGTATTAAGGGACGGCTGGCCTGAAGGTTCGCTAAGCATGTCGCAACACTCAAATGTTGCTGCGACAGTTTCACCCTTGCCCCTACGCGAAGCACTTCAGGACTTGATGACTAGCAACGTTGGAGTACTTCGCGATGGAGTTCGTCTGGAAGAGGCGGCTTTGGCCCTTGATGTAATACATGCAAAGGCTGAGAATTGCGATTCTCAAGCGGTTCCTACATGGGAGCTACGCAATCTACTGATGGTCGCGACGGCGCTCGTTCGGGCGGCTTTGTTGCGCGAGGAAACGCGCGGCACGCACTCCCGGCTCGATTATCCGTGCGCCCGCCCTGAATTTCTCGGCCGCTACATGTTCGCCGGAAGCAATGAGATGTTCCTTCCTCTTCCCGTAGAGGTCCGAGCGTGATGGACAACGACGAAGCGCGGGACTTCAGTCCGCGGGCCGAGGTGGTCGCGGAAGTTGTCGCCCGTGCACTCGCCGAAGACCTCGGACAACTCGGCGACCTCACTTCGTTAGCGGTTATTCCAGAAGATGCTCACGGAAGTGCTCACATTGTCGCTCGCGAACCTGGAGTGCTCGCTGGAACTGCGGCGGCGATCGAAGCGTTCCGCCAAGTTGACAAAACGGTTGAGATAAAAGCGCACATGCGAGATGGCGATAATTTGCGAGAAGGCGACACGATTCTCACCGTTGCCGGTCCATTTCGGTCGCTACTAGCCGGTGAACGCACCGCTTTGAACCTGTTGCAGCATTGCTCCGGCGTAGCCACGCTGACGCGGAGTTTTGTTGAGGCGGTGCGTGGGAGTTCGGAGATTCGCGATACGCGAAAGACGTTGCCCGGACTCAGGGCCCTCGAAAAAGCCGCGGTGCGCGCCGGGGGCGGCACGAACCATCGCCATGGGCTCTCGGATGGAGTATTGATAAAAGACAACCACCTTGTTCACTCAGACTTGACGGGCGCAGTAAAAAAGGCGAAGGCACTGTTTCCCGACCTTGTGATCGAAGTCGAGTGCGACACGGTAATGGAAGTGAAGGAAGCGGTTGCGGCGGGTGCCGACCTGATCCTTCTCGACAACATGTCACCAGCAGTTGTCGTTGAAGCGATCTCTGTTTCGGACGGCGTTGCCTTGGAGGTGTCGGGCGGAGTCACTCTCGAGACGGTTGCCGCGTATGGCGCGACCGGAGTCCGGTACATCTCGGTCGGCGCGATCACTCATTCAGCGCCAGCACTCGACATAGCGATGGACTTCGACTGATGTTGCTAGCGATTGATGCCGGTAATACCCAAACAATCATTGGTCTCTTCGACGGGACGGAACTAGCCGACCACTGGAGGATCGCGACCGTGGCGTCGCGGACATCAGATGAGTTGGCGTTGATGATTCAGCAGTTCCTTGGATTCCACGGGTTCTCGTTCGATTCCCAGGTCACCGGCGTGGCTATTTGTTCTGGGGTTCCGAGTGTGACGGCGGCGCTGCGGGAGATGACAGTTCGCTATTTCGGTTTCGAAGCGTTGGTTCTAGAGCCTGGGGTACGGACAGGTATGCCGGTGTTGTATGACAATCCGAAAGAAGTTGGTCCAGACCGGATTGCCGATGCCGTGGGTGCATACGACTTATTCGGGGGACCGACGATCGTCGTCGACTTCGGTACAGCAAACACGGTTGAGGCGATCAGCGCCAAGGGTGAATACCTGGGCGGAGCGATTTTCCCTGGTGTCGAAATTTCCCTCGACGCACTCTTCGGGAGGGCGGCCGCACTTAGACGCGTAGAACTCGTTCCACCGCGCAACGTGATTGGGAAGTCGACCAACGAGTCGATTCAGTCCGGCGTTATCTACGGTTTCAGCGGTCAAGTAGACGCGATCGTGGATCGATTCCAAGAAGAGTTGGGCGAGTGCACCGTGGTCGCGACCGGGGGACTCGCGGAATTGATATTGCCGTTCTCGCGCACCATCCGACATCACGAACCATGGTTGACTCTTCATGGATTACGAATCGTCTACGAACGAAATCGGGGCTGACTAACGGTCAGCGAGAGGCGGTCTCACAAATGCGAGTGCTAGTTACGGGAATGGGCGGTGAAATAGGCACCAGGGTCGCGCAACTTCTAGAAGCCAATCCTGAAGTGACCGAGATCGCGGGGGTTGACTTTGTGCCTCCTCGCCGCCGCCTACGTCGCAGCGAGTTCCGTCGGATTGATCCTCGGGACCGCGAGAAGTTGGCGAACTTCGTTATGGATTTCGCTCCCGATGCTGTCGCTCACTTCGGTGTTTATGAACCAGGGTCACGGTTATCCCCGCGTCTCGCTGCCATCTACAGCCACAGTTGCACGGTTACCGCACTAGGTGCAGCGGCGCGCACGGGAAAATTGCAACGCGTCGCGGTCCGCTCTGGGCTCGAGGTCTACGGACGCGGACGGGGGCGTCCTGGCGTTCCGGATGAAGAAGCAACGGTTGCTCCTTCAACGCCGTATGGGCGCACATGCTTAGAGGTCGAAGCAATTGCAGCGGACTTGGGTCGTCGCCATGAAGTTCCGGTTGTCGCGTTGCGCATGGCACCTGTTGCCGGATCGCATGTCCCTTCGCCGCTTGGACGCGTTCTTAGACTTCCAGCGGTACCGGTTCCCGCGTTCGCCGACCCAGCGTTTCAGCTTCTCCATGTACACGACGCCGCTCAAGGGATGGTATCGGCATTGTTGGCGGGGATTAACGGGCCACTAAATCTGGTTGGTCCAGGTGCTGCGAGTGTCTGGCAAGCGGTGCGTCTTGGTGGACGTATACCCGTTCCCGTCTTCGGTCCAGCGTGGACCCTCGCAACTCATGCGGCAGAACTTGCGGGAGCATCGATGCCTCCACACATAGTCGAACTCTTGAATCGCGGCCGATCGGGTGATGGTTCACGCGCAGTGGATGTTCTCGGTCTAAACGAAATGCGACCGACTCAAGAAGTGTGTGCCGAGTTATTCGAGTGGGCGACCGTCACGCCTTTGCACGTTCCGGAGTCATCTGCAATCTCGGTAGAGCGATGAATGCGAATGTCTCCTCCGTGACTATGTACGCGACCGATCCTGACCGCGCACAGTCGATAGATCTGATCACTTCATTACGACAGCGCTTCGATGGTCGCTATCTGATCGACCCGTTCGGTGCCGATCCGCAACTCCAAGATGTGTTGGCCCCCGTCGTGTTGGCGGCGGTGCGTACGCGTGTCGAACATGGAGAGCGGTTGATTCGAAATGGGCCTGCATTGTTAGTTTCGAATCGTGGACTTGGTGTAGTCGAACCAACTGCCCTCACTGTCGCAGTTAGATGCGAGATCGGTCGGCGTCTCAGGATCGTTGGCGTTCCAGACATTCCTGTGCTCGGTGACATGATGCGAAAACTCGGAGGTGTAATCGCATATCCCGGCGATGTGGGGGCTCTTCTCAGAGCTGGACACATGGCGGCAGTGCCTTTGGGCTCCAGTTGGTCCCGTTGGGCGACCGGGCGTCCGCCGTTGCCACTGCTCGTTCCCGCACTGGGCTATCCGGTGATACCTGTTGCAGTGATGCCTGGAGGTCCATTCGGATTGCCCTTGCGCCCTTGGCGTGTCGTAGTCGGCGAGCCATTACCGATTCTCTCGAAGAAGGGATCAGGCGATCCGCTCGCCGCAGCCGAATTGGCTGAAGCTGCAAGGACAGCGATCGACACACTTATTTCCGGTGATTCCAACCTTTGAAATCAGCTGTCGCTTAGCCAACCACAACCCCACTTGCAACTGCACCCACATACGCGCCGTAAACATGCTCGTGCGGCCCTAGGCTGAGATCGTCGGCATTGGTTTCTTCTATAAGGGGGTCGCGTGCCTGAAGTTCTTGCCGATGATGGCATCACGATCCACTACGACGCCTTCGGGCGCCGTGACGGTCCGCCTCTACTCATGTTGCAAGGACTAGGCACCGACGCGCGGGGCTGGGCGTTACAGCGTCTCGTGTTCGGTCGCCAATACCGATGCCTTGCGCCGGACAATCGCGGTGTCGGCAGAACCGGACCTGTCGCTGGTCCATATTCGCTCGACCGAATGGCATCTGATGCTCTAGCTGTGCTCGATGCTGAAGGGATTGAGAGCGCCCATGTGATCGGTGCCTCGATGGGCGGGATCATCGCTCAGATCTTGGCTGTCATGAGCCCGGACCGCGTGCGCGGGCTTGTGCTCGCCTGCACGGCGTGCCGTCACCACGAATGGCGTAGGGAGTTGCTCGCTGAGTGGGCGGCCGCCGTCGAGACAGAAGGTATTGGAGTTCTCGGCGATGAGGCCCTCGAATGGCTTATTGGGCCTCGGCTCAGAAAACGATTCGGTATATGGCTAAACCTCGGTGCGCGGATTGTTGTGCAGCAAGATCCCGATGCCTTCGTCTGGCAGATCCATGCCATCCTCGACGCACCCGACGCGCTGCGTCATGAGCTTGTGCACCTTGCCGCGCCCACTTTGGTCATTACGGGTTCTCAAGATTCGCTCACGCCGGTCGGCGACGCCGAGGAACTGGCCGAATTGATCCCTCAAAGCCGGTTGGAGGTGGTCGGTGGGGCTGCTCACGGACTGATGCTCGAGGCCCCAATCGCATTCAATCAAGCTGTCCTTGGATTCCTCGCCGGAGTAGACGATATGGAGTCCGCGGCAGCGGATCGCCACCGAGCGGCGTCGGCCTGATCGGAATATTTGTGTGACCCACTGGCCAGTTCGTGGCTCTTCCCTTTGTGGGAATCAATGATGAAGAGCGATCACGACCTGGTTGTCGCCGCGAGGGCAGGCGACGAGCAAGCTTTTGGCGAGATTTACGATCGGTACACAGATCGAGTGTTCGGATTGTGCTTCACCGTTCTCAGGGATCGGGCCGAGGCGGAGGATGCCCTTCGCGACGCGTCTTCGCGTGCGCGCTGGGCGCGCAGTACCTACTGCGTCGATTGAGGACTTGGGCGGCGATCGCGGCGGGGTGATCGAGGCGGGGTGATCGAGGCGATGGATGTAGAAGTCGACGTCGATCCTGATGTTCTAAGCGCGCTTCTTTGGGAAGCAGCGGCCGGGTTGAACGAATCGGAGCGCGCAATGCTGGAACTGACGCTGCGCGACGGACTAGAGGGCGACGAACTGGCATTGGCAATGGGTGCCAGCCTTCATCACGTGGTCGCGTCCCGTATGCGCCAGTCGCTCTAGCGGTCCGTCGGCGCGCTGGTCGTCGTCATCGCGGTCGGGTCCGCGTCCACGCAGCCACCAGCGGCTGCGACGAGCACGACCGCCGCGATCGTCTTGCCGCCGGTAGAGGCAACGCAGCCAGTTCGGACGACGACGACGGTTCCAAGAACAACTACAACCGTTGTTCCAACTACCGATCCGGATGCAACCAGTCCTCAGTTCATCAACCTCTCGGTGTCGGTAACAGATGATCGAGGAGTCGTCGGCGGATCAGTCATTGCCCAAACGCAGGGCAAAACGAGGTCGACTACAACACTTGTTAGGTCCGGTGCCAAATGGATCGCGACGGTAGGTCCGTTCCCGCAAGC
>SHUZ01000064.1 GCA_009694415.1 Acidimicrobiia bacterium | reverse complement strand
AGTGCGCTTCGTGAGGCTTCTTGTTGACGCAATCCCTTGCTGTAATTGCGTATCTCTTGCAGGGGTTTTCCCTGTCGACGCGATAAAGGCAGTCAGCAAAGGCTAATTCCAGGGGCCGTAGCTCAGTGGTTAGAGCAGGGGACTCATAATCCCTCGGTCGCAGGTTCGAACCCTGCCGGCCCCACCAAGTGACCAGCACAAACGTTCGCTTGCGGTGCGCGTCCGTCCGCTTATATGCCTCACATTTGCACCCCAAGAACAGTATTCGTTGCATCCCGGCTGGTCCTACTGCGTCGCCGTGCGTGTAAAGATTGCTGGCTCATGGTTGATGAACAGAACGCCAACGGTCGCGATCGCAATTTTTCGCCGTGGGTTGCGTGGAGCCGTCAGCTAGAGCAGGTAGTCGACAAGCACCCGATGCCGGAGTCGCCTGGCGACATTCCCGCATGGCGCGCCCGTCTGCGCGGCCGTCTCTCGGACATGCTCGTTACCTTCCCTAGATACGTCCCGCCCGAAGTCGAGGTAACGGACTCCGTCGATTGCGGTACCTACAGGCGCGACAGACTCGTGTTCGATTCCGAAGCGAATATGAGCATCCCGGCATTTCTGCTGGTTCCCCATGCGCGCACCGAACGCGGCCCGGCCGTTCTCGCAGTGCATGGTCACGGTGGAGGTAAATCAGATGTATGCGGCACCGATGACGCATCCAATCTCGCCGATGCGTCCAAACTGAGCGAGCCAGGCGCACCTCGCGGCGACTTCGCACACGGTCTAGCGGAACGCGGCTACATGGTGCTGGCACCCGACCTGCGTTGCTTCGGCGAACGCGCAGACCTTCAGTCGGACGACCGCGATCCCTGCGACATCAACCTGGTTCATGCATACATGGCAGGACAGAATCCAATGTCGCAGAACATCCACGATCTAACAGTCTGTTTGGACGTTCTAGAACAAGAGCCGCTCGTAGATTCTGCGCGTATCGGTGTCGTCGGCTTTTCGTATGGCGCAGCCGCAGCATTGTTCCTCTCTGCCTGGGATCAGCGCGTGCGTACGACGGTGTTGAGCGGCTACTTCTCATCGTGGCGCGCTGCACACCAGGTGCCAGGAAACATGTGCGGTTCCGATGTGTTGCCGGGAATGCTCGGCGAGTTAGAACAAGTTGACCTGGGCGCGCTTATCGCTCCGCGTCCGTTACTCATAGAGACTGGTGACGCAGATACCCACTACCCCGAAGCAGCCGCGCGCAATGCGATCACTGCGCTTGACCGTGTCTATTGGGTCATGCGCGCACCCGCTGGCGCGCTCGAACACGCCGTCTTCGATGGCGGCCACCAATGGAACGGCGTTCGCGCGTATCCATTCCTTGACCGTTGGTTGTAGCGCGTCCGATGGGTCACGACGAGCGGCTGGCGGCACTTATTGGCGAACTGCCGGGTCCTTACCCGCCCCATGAACCGCTCGACGCCGTCGTATTGCATGGCGGCCGCGCACGTACGTCGGGGCAATTAGCGCGCGATAACGAAGGGAAGATCGTTTTCCCCGGAACGCTCGGTGTGAATGTCGAAACAGCACAGGGTGCTGTGGCGGCGCGCTGGTGCGCGCTCAACGCACTTTCCGTATTGCGCTCCAAACTGGGGTCTCTAGACCGGATCGAACGCGTGTTGACGGTCCTCGGATTTGTCGCGTGTTCGGCCGACTTTTCGGAACAACCGCAAGTCATCGACGGCGCGAGTGCATTGCTGCAGGAAGTATTCGGCGAGACCGGGCGCCACTCGCGTTCTGCAGTCGGGGTGGCCGCCCTACCGAGGGGTGCGTCGGTAGAGATAGAGGTCGAAGTCGCACTACTGGCGTGATCGAATCACCCGTCGATTCGGATAGCGTCGGTCCTTCGTCGCAAGCAGGTAGGTAAATGGCTCCTCGCATCGTGATCATTGGTGGGGGTAGTTACCAATGGGTCCCCAAGTTGTTGGTCGATCTTGCCAACACGCCTTCACTCAATGAAGCCGAGATCGTTATTGAAGATCTCGACCTCGTAGCAGCGCATCGGATGGTCACCCTGGTGGAGCATGTCGCTGGGCTACGCGACCTGCCGTTAAAAGCGCGCGCGACGAACAATCAACATGATGCTCTTGATGGAGCCGACTACGTAGTTGTCTCGATCTCGACAGGCGGCTTCGAGAGCATGCGTCATGATCTCGAGATTCCGGCGCGCTACGGCATTCATCAGAGCGTGGGGGACACGGTCGGCCCAGGCGGTATCAGCCGCTCTTTGCGAAACATCCCAGTGCTCGTCGGGATCGCACGCGACATGGAGCAGTGCTGCCCGCATGCATGGATGCTCAATCTGACGAACCCGATGACCGCGCTTTGTCGCGCCGTGGCGCGCGAGACGTCCATCACAACAATTGGTCTGTGTCATGAAGTCACGCTCACGCGATTCGTGCTCTCACTGTTGTTCGACGCGGACTTTCGCGATGTGCACTTAGAGATCACCGGAGTGAACCACCTTCCGATCATCACGTCATTTCGAATTGGCGACGAAGACGGGTTCGAACTGCTGCGAGACCTGCTTGAAAATGAAGGTCTTCGCGGCTTGGAGCCCATCGCCTTCGCCATGCCCGACGAAATGGAATACACCAAGACCAGCCCAGGAGATGTTTGGACCCGCGGCGACCTACTCGCTGTTAACCGGTTGAAGTTAGAACTGTTCAGTCGTTTCGGAGTGCTTCCCGGCGCTGGCGATAGCCACATTGCAGAGTTCTTCCCGGGTTTCCTCACAGAAGAATCCGGACGCGGGAAGAAGTGGGGAGTTCCCATTACAACGATTGCAGACCGACAAAGAGATCAGGTAAAACACATCGCGGACTTCGAATCGATGCTCGCAGCGACCGAGGTATCGGTGATGCCATCGGGAGAATTAGTAGCCGCATTGATCGATTCGCGATTGCGGGACAAGCCTCGCGACTTCCCGCTCAACCTGCCGAACATCGGTCAATGCCCTGATCTACCAGTCGATGTCGTTGTCGAATCCATGTGCATTGTTGATGCAACGGGAGTTCGCGGAAGAGATGTGGCAGTGGCGCCTCCTGCTATCGCGGAGCATCTCCGTCGTGTGAGCGCATCGCAGGAATTGACCGTCGATGCCGGGATCAGCGGTGATCGGGACCTAGTGGTAGCTGCGATGCTTGCCGATCCGCTCGCAGGGCGCATCGACTACGACCTACTTGAGCGGATGTCCGATGAGATGTTGAGCGCGACCGCAAAGTGGCTGCCGCAGTTCATCTAGACCGGTGGGGAATGGACTTGTGCCGCTGGTCTGCGAGGATAGACGACGTGAAACCGACCGGCAGTGAAACCTACCTACGGCTGCTCCCATGACGATGCGCGTAGGGGTAATAGGCACGGGGTTCGGGGCCCGCGTTGTCGCGCCGGTATTCCGAGTTACAGAGGGCTGCGAGGTCATTGAGGTTGTCTCCTCGCGTGACAGTGCCGCCGTGACAGAGATGTGCGCGCGCACCGACATTGACCTCGTATCGGTTCATTCACCGCCGTTCTTGCAGGTGGCGCATGTGGAGGCCGCGATCATGGGCGGCCATGCGGTGCTTTGCGACAAACCGTTCGGCCGTACAACCGCGGAAGCGGCCGAGATGTGCGGCGTCGCTAACGCCGCGAGCGTCGTCAATCTTGTAAATTTCGAGTTTCGTTTCGATCCCGCGCGCCAGAGATTGAGGGAACTCGTTCGTTCAAATGCCATCGGCCTGGTGCGCCATATTTCATGGACACATTGGAGTTCCACTTCGCGTTCACCGGTGCGACCGCACGGTTGGCTATTCGATCGCGTGATGGGCGGAGGTTGGGTTGGTGCTTGGGGATCACACGCGGTCGACACGCTTCGTTGGTTGGTTGGCGAAGTGGTTGAGACGCGAGCCGAACTGCGTACCGATGTTGTGGAACGCCAGGACGTGCGTGGAGAACTGCGCGAGTGCGATGCGGAAGATGGCTTCACTGCGACGATGTTGCTGCATAACGGCATAGACGTGGAGATCAACACGTCCTTCGCAGCACCAGCGTCGCTCGCGCCGCGACTCGTACTGTTTGGTGACGACGGCGTCATCGAATGTATTGGCGACTCGCGCATTGTCGTGCGAGACCTTCAAGGCATCCGCACCGGATGGCAACGCCCGAAAACTGGACGCGATCCACACATGGATGCGATGAGGCAATGGGCGGTGGTGATTCGCGATGCGGTCGCCGAAGGCACGGCGTCAGCCGGTGCGCCAACCTTCGCTGACGGACTCGCATGTCGCAAGGTCCTCGACGCGCTCGTTGGCGAACGCGATTCGTTGTTGCGGCGCGACCGATGACCGAACGCCTGCCTCCTGGGGAGATCGCAGCGGGTCTTGCACGATTGTCTGGGTGGGCGCTGATTGATGCCGAGATTCGCAAAGACTTTGTGCTGGGAACATTTCCGGAGGCGATCTCCTTCGTCGTGTCTGTCGGTTACCTCGCGGAAGCAGCGAATCACCACCCAGACATTGACGTGCGTTGGCGAACAGTAACGATCGCGTTGACCACACATGACGCAGGAGGCCTCACCCAACTCGACCTGGACCTCGCGCAGCAGATCGAGTCGTTACCGCGGTGATTCGACGGCTGCCCGGCATTCTCTTGACCGGGGGAACGAGCAGCCGCATGGGAATAGACAAGGCCTCGCTCGTAATCGATGGCGAGTCGCTAGCCGCGAGGGCGGGTCGTGTGCTGGCCGAGGTTTGCGATCCGGTGATCGAGGTCGGCCCTGGCCTCTCCGGACTCGATGCCATTGCCGATGACATACCCGCTACCGGACCCCTAGGTGGTTTGCTCAAGGGTGTCGGCGCACTCGGAGTAGTAGGTCCTGTGTTGTTGTTCGCATGTGACATGCCAGCGGTGAGTTCGGATATGTTGCGCGCGATTGCAAATTACGCGGGCGTAGGAACTGTGGTTCCAATTGATCCTGCCGGAGTTCGCCAGGTTGTGTGCGCTCGCTACTCGGTGGCGGCCTTAGAACGCGGCACTGCGCTACTCGCCGCTGGCCGCCGTTCCCTTCAAGCGCTCGCCGAATTACCGGATGCGGTTATCGCTGACGAGTGGAGCGAAAACGATTGTTGGGCAGATGTAGATACTCCTGCCGACGCGCATCACTTCGGGATTCATTTGCCCGGTTAGCCTCGGGAGATATGCACAGCAAAGCGGAAACCCGTAGACCCGCAACGCGAGTGCAGATTCATCGAATAACCGCGCAGGGTGAAGCCGCGTTACAAACGCAGCCGGATGAGGTAGTGACAGAGGAACCGATGGAGATTCGAGTCGCAGGACCCGGCCAGCGTCCGGAGGCGTTGGCGGTAACGATGCGCACGCCAGGGCACGACTTCGAGTTAGCCGCTGGCTTTTGCCGCACCGAAGGTCTGATCCATTCGGTAGCTGACGTTAACGAAATCCGGTACTGTCTCGACGCCGGTGACGATCAGGAGTACAACATCGTGACTGTCCGCTTGCGGGCTCCCGTGGATTTGGATGCGCGGCGGCGATCATTCATAGCGAACTCGAGTTGCGGGCTTTGTGGAGTGACATCGATCGACCAGGTTGTATCGGACGTGCCGCCGGTGGCAGATGGTCCCATCATTGGACGTTCGTTGTTGCTGTCGCTTCCTGAACGCGCGCGGCAAGCGCAATCGGTCTTCGACGCGACTGGCGGGCTGCATGCCGCTGCCCTCTTCGATGCAGAAGGCAACATGGTTTTAGTGCGCGAGGACATTGGACGCCACAACGCCCTCGACAAGATTGTTGGCCACGCGTTGTTACAGGACATGCTGCCGCTTGAGAACTCCGTCGTCCTCGTTTCGGGTCGCGTGAGTTTTGAAATTGTGCAGAAAGCGGCCGTGGCCGGTATCGGGATCGCGGCGGCAGTGTCTGCACCGTCTAGCCTCGCGATCCGAGCGGCCGAGCGGCTGAACCAGACCCTCGTCGGTTTTTTGCGCGAAGGCCGCGGCAACATCTACACGCACCCGGGCCGCATCGACATGGCCCGCTAGAGATGGCCCGCTAGAGATGGCGCGCTAAGAGATGGCCCACTAGCGATGGCCCACTAGCGATGGCATGGAAGGGTTCTGCGCACATAAAGGCACCGCGCGGTCCGCGGTCCGGGCTTTGGGTCGGGTTCAAGCCGTACGGATTCGGTGAACAGAAACCGAATGCGTACAAAGAGATGGCGAAGGTCGTTTGGCGTAATCGAAGAAATCTTCCCTACGCATGGCGAATATTGCGCAAGGGTGTCTGCGACGGATGCGCGCTCGGGGTCGCCGGTTTCCATGACTGGACGATCAGTGGTGTGCACCTCTGCACGACACGCCTAGATCTGCTGCAACTAAACACAATGCGAGCGCTCGACCCAGAAGTGCTCAGCCATGTTGAGGAGTTACGGAAACTCGACGGCAAACAGCTCCGTGAACTCGGGAGATTGCCTTATCCAATGGTGCGAAGGCATGGCGAACCTGGATTCACCCGTGTGTCATGGGACGAAGCCCTCGGGCTGATTGCCACACGGATACGTAGTGCGACATCGGATTCGTTCGCTCTATATCTCACCGCGCGGGGAATAACGAATGAGACCTATTACGTAGCGCAAAAGGTGACCCGCTTTTTGGGGACTAACAACATCGACAATGCAGCACGCGTGTGCCACGCGCCGTCCACGGTCGCGCTTAAGCGGTCGATCGGGGTAGGAGCAACGACATGTTCATACACAGACGTGATCAAGTCAGATTTGATTGTGCTGTTCGGTAGCAATGTTGCGAACGCACAGCCGGTCTTTATGAAGTACATGTACATGGCTCGTAAACGGGGAGCGAAGGTAGCGGTTATCAATCCACTGCGCGAGCCGGGGTTGGAGCGTTATTGGGTGCCAAGCAACGTCGAGAGCGCGCTGTTCGGAACCAAGATGACGGACGAGTTCTTTGGCGTTCATACCGGCGGAGATATCGCCTTTATCAACGGCGTGTTGAAGATCTTGCTCGCTGAAGGCGGGATTGATCGCGCATTCGTGCGGGAACACACAACGGGATTCGACGAGCTACTTGTCGAACTGGAGGGCAGTTCGTTCGCTTCTTTGGAACTCGTGTCGGGAACCACTAGAAGCGACATGGAGCGTTTTGCTCGGATGTATATGGCGGCGGGTTCCGCAGTATTCGTGTGGTCTATGGGAATCACGCAACATGTGCACGGCACAGACAACGTGACGGCAATAGCGAACTTGGCACTTGCGCGCGGAAACGTTGGTCGTGTCGGAGCGGGCCTCATGCCGATCAGGGGGCATTCCGGTGTACAGGGCGGCGCCGAGATGGGAGCGTATGCGACTGCATTGCCGGGGGGAGTGGCGATCGACGCCGACAATGCCGCCGCCCTAGCCGAGACCTATGGCTTCCCTATTGGTGTTCGTGACGGACTCGACGCGGAAGAAATGATCAATGCCGCAGCGAATGGGCGCCTAGAGGTGCTGTACTCGAGCGGAGGAAACTTTCTTGAGGTGCTGGCGGATCCCGACTCTGTGCGACACGCGCTGAGGCGTGTTCCTATCCGTGTCCATCAAGACATTGTGGTGACCAGTCAGATGCTTGAGGATGCCGGCGAAGCCGTAGTTCTTCTTCCTGCATGTACACGCTATGAACAAGTAGGCGGGGGCACGCAGACAACTACCGAACGCCGAATCGCATTTTCTCCAGAGGTGCGCGGCCCACGCGTTGGCGAAGCACGAGCGGAATGGGAAATCTTCTGTGCACTAGCGCAGGCGGTCGATCCGGAACGCGCACACATGGTGCAGTTTGCAAACGCAGAAGAAGTGCGTGCAGAAATTGCGCGCGTTGTTCCCTCATACGCGGGAGTCGAGACACTTTCGCGACTTGGTGACTCTGTGCAGTGGGGTGGCCCAACATTGTGTGTGGGGGGAGTGTTCCCTACGCCGGACGGGCGTGCCGTGTTCCACGCAGTCAGTCCGGCCGAGCACGTAGATCACGGAATGTTCGTGTTGAGCACCCGTAGGGGAAAGCAGTTCAACACGATGGTTCATGCGGAACGTGACCCGCTCACCGGTGCCGACCGTGACGCACTGTTCATCGCCGCCGAAGACGCCGGGCGCCTAGGCCTAGATGCAGGTGCGCGTGTCCTGGTTCGATCGAAACATGGCGAGTTAGCGGCGCGAATACACATTGCTCCGATAAAGGAGGGAAACGTGCAGGTGTTTTTCCCGGAATGCAACGTGTTGTTCCCGCAGGGCCAAAGAGATGAACAGTCTGGAGCGCCAGCGCACACAGCGTTCGTCGAGGTACTCGCTCGATAGCTGAAAATCAGATCGGAACGCGAAGGTCTGGAATACTCAGGGACCATGCGAGCGAACGAGTTGATCGAGTTGTTCGCTGACACGGCAGAGGCGATCAACGAAACGCTGCGCGGCTTCCAAGGGGAATCGCGACGCGCAAGGACCAAACGTCCCGGCCAATACGCCCTTGATGTCCGCGCGGATGCAGCCGCTCTCGAGGTACTGCATGCGGCGACCGTGCGCGTCGTGAGCGAGGAGTCGGGCGCTAGTGGGGATGGCGACATCGTTGTTGTGTTGGATCCGGTGGACGGATCGTCAAACGCAGCGCGCAACATTCCGTATTGGGCAACCTCGATCTGCGCGCTAGATGACGAAGGTCCACTAGCCGCGCTAGTTGTGAACCAAGCGACCGGCGTGGTGAACACGGCTACCCGCGGCGGCGGCGCATTTCGTGACGGCGTTGCCATAAAGGCCTCGTCGTGCGATCGCGTAGATGATGCTTTCGTCTCGATGTCGACCTTTCCTGGCCGATTGTTGCCATGGAAGCAGTTTCGAGTCCTGGGATCATGCGCGCTCGGGTTATGCGATGTAGCGGCCGGAGACTTCGACGGATACTTCGATGGCGGCAGCGTGCACGCCCCGTGGGACTACCTCGGCGGGCTGCTTATGTGCACCGAGGCCGGTGCGACGGTCGTCGACAAGAAGGATCGGTTGCTCGCTGTGTCTGATGTGGATGTGCGCCGACACCTCATTGCGGCAGGCACCAACGAGTTGCTCGCGCAATTGCGCACGGCTGCAGGGTGACTGCCTCTCTCGATCTGGTTGCACTAGCGGACGCGGCAGAAGTTGCTGCGCGCGCAGGCGGCACGGTCGTAGCAGAGGGGTTCGATGACCCTAGCAACGTTCGCGAGAAGGCACCCGGGGATTGGGTGAGCGATGTCGACCACGAAAGTGAACGCGTTGTGCGTGAGTCGCTATTGGCCGCTTTTCCGGAGATTCCATTCTTCGGAGAGGAAAGCGGCGGCGAGCGCGGGGAGCTCGGTTGGATATGTGACCCGCTAGATGGAACATCGAACTTCCTTCATCGCCTCCCAGCCGTCGGCGTTTCGATCGCGTTGGTGCACGCGGGCGAGCCGATTGTTGGTGTAGTTCACGCGCCTCTACTTGGTGACACATATCGCGCAACGCTTGGTGGGGGAGCGTGGTGTAACGGAGTGCGCTTGTCGGTGGCAACGAGGTCGCCAGAGTCCGCAATTGTGGCGACCGGTTTTCCATTCCGTCGCAAAGACCTGGCAGACAAATACATCGCCGTGTTCGCCAAAGCGTTCGCAGCGTTCGAAGACGTGCGGCGCGTGGGCGCGGCGAGCCTCGATTTGGCGTGGACGGCGGCAGGCGTATTCGACGGATACTTCGAGTTGTCACTCGGTCCATGGGATGTTGCGGCTGGCGCGTTACTCGTGAGGGAGGCAGGGGGAATCGCTACCGACTGGGCAGGCGACCCGTCCCGTTGGCTCGCAAGCGGCGACATTGTGGTGGGATCGCCCGCCGTGCATGCCCGGATTCTTGAGGTAGTAGGAGACATGAAAGGCTCAGGAGAGAGACCCATTTAGATGAGCCCTGGTTGACTATTTCCGGTTTGTCTCACCTTGGCGCTAAAATCGCTTGACGCAGCCATGCTGGGTCTGGTTTCCTAGCAGGGCTACACAAACAGCCGATCTTGAATCCACAGACACCGAGAGGAAATCCCACGATGCAACACCTAACGCAGCACCACCATGTGGTCGCAGCTGGTGTTGAGCGCGCGCGGATTCTCGGCGCCTGTGCGATGCCGGCCTCTGCTTCGTGGTCGCTCGCGCCTTATGGCTTTGGAGTGAACACCCCGAAGCCCGTGCCCCGGCACCTGCTGACCTCGCAGTAGCGCACTAGCTACAGCAACGCTCACCAGGCCGTCGGGGCAACCCGGCGGCCTTTCTTGTGTTTGCCGACCATCTACTGACCGAAAGGACATCCAATGTTTGCAGTGACCTTCGAAATGACAGAGAACAACGAGTGGAAGGAGCAAGCGGCGTGCCGCGACGGATCCGCGTCGTTGACCGACTTGTTCTTCTCAGAGCAGTTGGACGACATCGCTAGGGCGAAGGCGTTCTGCCGTGGATGCGAGGTGCGCGAAGCGTGCCTCGGTGCTGCGCTGGAGCGGCGTGAGCCGTGGGGCGTCTGGGGCGGGGAGTTGCTCGCCAACGGAAGGGTGCTTGCCCAAAAGAGAAGGCGGGGGAGGCCGCCACGGGTCGCACCACCGCAACTCCTGTCTCCGGTGATCCGGGTGCAGGAGGTGCTCGCGCAGCGCCGGACCGCATAGAGGTCCGGCGCTGCAACCGACCGCCGCAGATGGGTGGGTCGGGGTGACGGAAAGGTCGAGGTCGGGGCGGTTCCCCCCACTGCCCCGGCCGACGACGAGCCCCGCCCCACCCGCGGTCAATGGGAGCGTTGGCGATAGTGGGAGTGCGGTTCCATGTGCGGGTAATCTCAATCACTTCCGGGTGCGTGATGAAGGTCCCGGGCGCTTAGCTCAGTTGGTAGAGCGTCGCCCTTACAAGGCGGTGGTCGGGGGTTCGAGTCCCTCAGCGCCCAC
>SHUZ01000063.1 GCA_009694415.1 Acidimicrobiia bacterium | reverse complement strand
AGAATTCCGGTTACCCCTGCCGCGGGGCGAAGCGGCGTAACTGGAGCGAGCGTTCCCCTACACGGCGGAGTAGTGCTCGACCTCACGGCGATGAGCGGCATAACCGATGTCGATGCAGAGTCATTGATTCTCGACGTTCTCCCAGGCACATTCGGTACGTGGCTTGAGGATGAACTGCGCGCCAAGCACGGCGCTACCCTCGGCCATTGGCCACAGTCGATCGATCTATCGACGGTTGGTGGTTGGATCGCATGCCGCGGCGCTGGCCAAATGAGCACGCGTTACGGCAAGATCGAGGACATGGTCGTAGGCCTCGATATCGCCTTGGCAGACGGCACAACTATCTCCACCGGCGGATCACCACGCGCCGCCGTAGGTCCGGACCTCACACAAATGTTTGTCGGTTCAGAGGGCACACTCGGTGTCATCACTGGTGCGCGTCTGCGCTTGCACCCGGCACCGACATCGGAACGGCGTGCCGCATACGCGTTCTCAAGTTTCGCGGCGGGAAACGACGCTTGTCGCAAGATCGTCCAGCGGGGAGCGACACCTGCCGTACTTCGCCTCTACGACGCGACGGAATCCGATAGGTCGTTTAAGACGGGACCGGACCGCAATGTGCTCCTCGTAATGGACGAGGGCGATCCGTTGATCGTCGATGCCACTCTCGCGCTAGTCACCGATGTATGCACAGATGCCGAGCAACTAGACGTTGAACTTGTAGAGCAATGGATGGGTCATCGCAATGATGTAAGCGCTCTCGAATCACTGATCCGTAGCGATTTTGTAGTCGACACGATGGAGATATCGGCACCATGGTCACGCTGTGCGCAGATATATGACGCAGCCTCAGCAGCGATAAGAGATGTTGCAGGAACGCTTGTTGTCAGCGCACATCAGAGCCATTCCTACACCGACGGTGCGTGTCTTTACTTCACCTTTGCTGCGCAACCCGGATCAGATTCCGAAAGTAAGAGCACCTATTACGAGGCGGCGTGGGACGCTGGAACGCGCGCAGTTCTCGCTAACGGTGGATCATTGAGCCACCATCATGGTGTGGGGCTCAATCGATCTCGTTTTGTTCACGAAGCGCTTGGCGGCGGCATGGAAGTTTTCTCTGGCATCAAACAAGTTCTTGACCCGAACGGAATACTCAATCCCGGAAAGTTCGGACTCCCCGATCCATGGGCATAAGCGGAAAGATTCGTTGAACGAACTACTGGTAATCGACGTAGGCACATCATCAATTCGCGCGGCGATCGTACGCGACGATGCAACAGTTGCCAGCGAACAAGTTCGCTCGGGATTGCCCCGTTCTCCTGAACCCGGAATGGTTGAGTTCGATCCAGCGGAGATGGCAAGTACAGCCCTCGAAGCGGCTCGTGCATGTCTAGAGGCGCACGGCGGATCGGTGGCGGCGGTAGGCATTACCAATCAACGCGGTTCGACGGTCGTTTGGGATCGCGCGACGGGGGAACCGATCGGTCCAGGGTTGGGGTGGCAAGACCTACGCACGATCGGTACATGCCTCGCGCAACGTGCGAACGGGTTTCGGTTCGCGCCGAATGTCTCTGCAACAAAGGTGGCCTGGCTCCTCGACACGTTTGACCCAGAACGCAAACGCGATCTCTGTTTCGGAACGGTAGACAGTTGGATTGCCTGGAATCTGTCCGAGGGCGCTCTGCATGTAACCGACGCCAGTAACAGCGCAGTCACGTCACTTATGCGTCCCGACGGCTCAGGTTGGTCCTCATCAGTTTTGGAAGCACTGGCCATTCCACAGCGCATGCTTCCCCAAGTCGTAGATACAATTGGGATAGTTGGCCACGCGACTGCATTGCCTAGCGCTCCACCGATCGCCGCACTGGTCGGCGACCAGCAAGGTTCGCTCGTCGGGCAAGGCTGCGTCGCGCCTGGTCCGGCAAAGATCACGTTTGGTACCGGTGGAATGCTCGACCTGGTAGTCGGACCAACTCGCCCGAACTTCGAGACGCGCGGAAACGGAGGTTGCTTCCCTATCATCGCGTCTCGTGTTGGCGGAGTCGACGCTTGGGGACTTGAAGCGATGATGCTCTCGGCAGGCACCAATATTGAATGGCTACGCGACGACTTGGGGATCTTGACATCTGCAACCGAGAGCCATGACGTTGCGCAACGCTGTTCCGACTCTGGTGGCGTCATGTTCGTACCAGCACTTCTTGGCCTCGGGACTCCAAAGTGGGACTACGGAGCGCGCGGCACTTTGCTCGGTCTCACCCGCGGATCAGGGCGGCCGGAAATCGTGCGAGCAGTGCTCGAGGGAATCGCGCAACGAGGCGCCGATCTGGTCGAGGCCGCCGAGGCTGACTCTGGAAACCCAATTTCTTCGCTGCGAATCGATGGTGGAATGTCGAGCAACCCAACCTTCGTCCAGGCGCTAGCCGATGCTTCTCAGAAGTCGGTCGAGGTCTCACGGGTCACTGAGGCAACGACACTTGGCGCAGGTTTCTTGGCCGGTGTTGCCGTCGGAACCTGGCCTGACCTTGCGTCGCTAGCTGAAACGTGGCGACCGCAAACCAGTTATGAACCCGAAAGAGCCCTAGACCGAGACCGATGGCTAGAAGCCGTGAAACGTGCCGAACGCTGGATACCCGAGTTATCTGAAGTCGACTTCTAACAAGATCTGACCCCCACCAAAAGGGGTGATAACCTGACCAACGGAGTTCACCGGATTCGCCACCTCTGCGACACGGTGTACACCGGTAGGGGTCGTGTCCCCTCCGCGGGGCACAGAAGCCCGAAGGCAGCGCAAGCCGTTTACATGGCCCTGATCGGGCTAGAGCCAGGGGGAAATACCTCCACACCTGGCGAGAAGCGTGAACACGAACGCGCAGATCCGAACCCAATCCCCGACCAGACGGAACGCATGACCGTCACAACCACACCAACAGCGTCAATGCTCACTGCACCGCTAACCGTCCGCATTGTCGATGGCCGTCTATATCTCTGCGCTCCAACGGAGGAGTACCTGGCAGACACCGCGGCCGACGCTGCACTGAATATTTCTGGACTCAGAATTATCCCCGTAATACTCGAGGACAACTCTGTAGGACGATGGAAGGGTGCACCTATTTTGGGCGCTCTTCGATTTGTCGACTGGTTATGCCGTACCCGGCCGAGCGTCGATGTCACGGTGACGGCGATCGCGTCGCTGATCGTCGAAGCAACTGAACTCACCGCCCGCGGTGAACTCGCCCCGGACCTCGCGACCGATACCGCTGAGCGGACTTGGTCGTGGCGCCCGGCTCCAGGCACCGAGGCTGCAGGCAGGATCGGCAAGGCATGGACCTCTGCCTCGGCAGCAATCGATGATGAAGACAAAGACCCCGATGAAGTCCTCGCAGGTTGGTTCGCGACAACTGTTTCCGAACTCGCGACCGCGCGTCTCGGATCTCCTCCGCTTCCGCTCAATGCATCTGAACCAAGAGTTCATCGATGGGCAGATCAAATCGCTGCGCGAGCGAGTGCTGGTGCGCGATTGAGATTTCACCTAGACGCACCCGAAGATCTCGCAGGCAACTTTCAACTTATAGCCCGGCTTGAGTCGCTCAGCGACCCAAGTCTGGTACTCCCACCTCAGGGTCCTGACACAGCAGACCTGCTGGGCACTTCTCCACACGACGCGGTCACTCTTCTTGGACGGGAGTGGGATTTGGCACGCCGCGCTTGGCCTGACCTTCCCGAACATGCTTCGGACAAACTCGTTATTGATCCCCACGCGGTGGCCACGCTCCTGGAAGAAGGACTACAAGCGCTCGACAGTGTTGGTATATCGGTAGAGATCCCATCGTCGCTGCTCCCGAAGACACAGATCGTGCGACGCATCGTGATCGCAGGAGCATCGGCTGGCCTCGACGCACAGACGCTCGCCCTCACCGGCGAAGTGCTAGTCGACGGCGACCCTCTCACAGCTGAAGAACTCGACACCTTGGCTCGCGCCCGAAGCGAGCTGGTTGCGGTACGCGGGAAATGGTTGCGCATCGACGCGCACACGAGAGAAGCAACACTCGCCTTCGCCGCACGCATGGCTTCCGGAACTGTCTCGACCGCCGATGTTCTTGATCTTGCAGCAATCGCCGACGAAGTCGATGCGGACGCGGTTTCGGGATGGGCGAAGAAAGCGTTAGACGGTGAGTTCCGGCCGACCCCCGCCGAACGAGTCCCAACTCCAAAAGGGATCACAGCGATTCTTCGCCACTACCAAGAAGATGGGCTGGCTTGGCTCGCTTGGCTCCAAGCCAACGACCTCGGCGGGATCCTCGCCGACGACATGGGTCTTGGCAAGACTGCGCAAGCGCTCGCAATCATTGTTCGCGACGTTGAGTCCAAGAAACCCCCCAAGACCCCGACCCTCGTTGTCGCTCCAACCTCGGTCGCATCGAACTGGCTGCGCGAGGCCGAACAGTTCGCGCCAGGTTTGCGCGTCGTATTACACCACGGGTCGGCGCGCCAAGATCCGACTGCCTATATCGGCAAAGCCGATCTAGTGGTAACTAGTTATGGCGTAATGCGCCGAGACGAACCGCTTCGATCAATCAAGTGGCACCGTGTAGTTCTCGATGAGGCCCAAGCAATCAAGAATCCGACAACGGCGACAACGCGCGCGGCGCGCAAACTCTTAGGCACACATCGCCTCGTCGTTACCGGTACACCAGTCGAGAACCACCTCGGCGAACTTTGGAGCCTCATGACATTCGCGAACCCTGGACTCCTCGGTACTCAATCGGCATTCAAGAACCGGTACGCCACAGCACTAGAGGATGGGAATGCAGGAGTCGTAGAGGGCCTACGTAAACGAATCGCTCCATTCGTTCTCCGTCGCCACAAGATGGACCCAGGAATTGCAGATGAACTCCCCGAACGCATCATCGTGCGAGACGACTGCACTCTTACCCGCGAACAAGCAGCACTGTATGAAGCAGTTGTTCGTGACATGCGCTCCGATGTAGCCGGGAGCACGGGAATAGCGCGCAAGGGCCGGGTTCTAGCTGGCATCACGCGCCTCAAACAGATCTGTAACCACCCGGCAACAATCGCGGATGCCGACGACACCGGCGAGTTGGCTGGCCGATCCGGGAAGCTAGACCGCCTCGTAGCACTGACGGAAGAAATAATCCAAGAAGGAGAGGCGGTAGTCGTATTTAGTCAGTACGCAACATTCTTGCGTCGCATCGCGGAACACTTGCGTACGGAATTAGGAGTTGGCGTGGGCAACCTAGATGGGAAGATGCGTCGAATCGCTCGCGACGAATCCATCGAACGATTCAGTCTCCCTGACGGTCCACCCGTGTTCTGTGTGTCGCTCAAGGCAGGCGGAACCGGGCTCAACCTCATCCGCGCAAACCACGTCATTCACTTCGACCGCTGGTGGAACCCCGCGGTGGAAGATCAGGCATCGGACCGAGTCTGGAGAATCGGTCAAACGCGCGGCGTGGTTGTGCATACTCTCGTTTGCCCTGGGACACTCGAGGAACGCATCGCGGACCTACTCGACAAGAAGCGCAGCCTTGCCGGCGCAGTAGTCGCATCGTCTCCTGACCAGATGATCAGTGAACTAGATGATGCCGCGTTATCCGCGCTGATCGAACTCGACGCCGATAGGGCCGGAGAGTTGTAGTGGACAAGAATCACGAAGCTCGCCCACAAACTCCCGACCGCGCCGAAACTCCAGCAGGAGTCAGCGACGGCACGCCCGCTCCCCCTCCAGGCACTGGGCAACGCCGCCGCCGACGGGGGCGCCGTCGCCCGCGCGCGAATGGTGCGGCTACGGCTAATCAGCAACCCACCACGACAAAACCGCCACCTTCCGACAACCCGAAGAGGACGTTGCCCGACTCGCTGCAGGAAACGGTCTTGCGGCACACGACCGCTGCTGTCCTGGGTCGCGGACGCGGATATGTCAAGAGGAAACGCGTAATCGACATCCGGGTGAGCGCCGGTCGGATACGCGCCCGAGTACTCGGATCCGGGCGCGCCCGTTACAGCGTTGAATTGACTGCCCCTCAACGTCCCGCTCCAGCCATGATCACGAAGATCCGCTGGAGCTGCGATTGCCCTTACGCCGCTGAACACCGACGCGGTACTTGTAAACACGTCGTCGCCGTAGCTCTGGTCGCAGCGAAGCGTTTCGAAAATACAGAAGCCATGCGGAGGAGATGGCTCGGACAACCAGCTGCGAATGCGGCCGAAGCTGAACCCGAGGAGTTTGACGCTCTCGCCGAACGGCTGCTTGCGGCTTTCAGCACACCCCCACTAAGCATTGAGGCTGTGATGGACCGCGCTATAGCGATAGCACCACCACCATTTGAACTACCGCTACGCAGGACAGCGAGATGACAGCGAGATCCATTGACCCATTCAGCCGCGTCCTTCAACTGGCCGCCTATGCAACCGAGCGAAAAGACGGATTCGGAGCGAGGGATGTGCAGGCCAACGTCCCCGGATACTCAGGACTTGGCCTAAGCGCATTCGAAAAGGCTTTCAAACGCGACCGCGAGTCACTTCTTAGTTCCCACGGTATCGATATCGAATGGTCGGAAGAAGAGCAGACCTATCTAGTGCGGCGCCCGTACTTCACCCCCAAAGAAAGGGCGGCGCTGATCGCGGCGGCGAGCGTTGTCGAGGTAGAAGGAATTAAGGATGAGGATTCGCTAACCGAACTCGGAGGCGCCGTGGACTTAGACGCCACGCGTATCGTCGTCGAGGTTCACGGCCTTGTCGTTGGCCTGCGCGACGCAATCGCAGCGCGCCAGGCCGTGCAGTTCAAGTATTCCGGCAGAGTTCGTTCGGTCCATCCTTACGCACTAGGTCAATGGGGTAACCGCTGGTATGTCATGGGGCCCGAGGTGGGAGATGAAATTCTCAAGCGATGGCGCCTAGACAGAATTGAAGATTCCAACGATCCTTCCTCTGCCGATATTTCTTCGGACAATCCGCTAAGCGAACCGGTCGAATTGATTGGGTCGCCAGACGCGTACTCCATACCGAACGATTTGGACGCCCAACAGCATTTTGATTTGGATCCCAACGACTGGGGAACCGATCCTGCTGTAACAGCAGTTATTAACGTCACGCGCGATCAGGTTCCTACTTTCTTAAGTGAGTTCTCTGGAAAATTGGTATCAGAAGATTCCGACAATGCCGTGATATCGGTTGTGGTTCGTGACTACACCTCCTTCATCGTGCGCCTTCTCGGATTTGGCACTGGCTGCAAACTCGACGAACCCGAAGAACTAGTTCAACGGCTACGTGATTGGCTCACACCGCAAGCGGAGGTCATCTGATGCCGCCGGTACCAGCTTCGGTGCGATTCGAAATTGTTTCGGCTGCGCTCGCTCTAGCCGAAGAACGCCGCTCGATACAGATTGCAGAGGCAGCGGACATTGTTGGCGCGACGGTCGAAGACCTCAGGACCTACCTCGAGCCTGTGTTGTTCTTGGAGTATCGCGATAGCACTCGACAACTAATTAACCGCACTGGGGCTTTTCTGCTCAATGAAGATGACATCTTGTCGGTTGATGGCGGACACTGGTTGCGCGACTGGGATTCTTCGGAGCCGAACCGCGAATCGGCGATGAGGCTCTTCCTCGCCGCAACTACATATCAAGCGATTACCGACCGACCATCTATGGCCCTTAACTCTGCGATCACAAAGTTGCGCAAGCTGGTGGCCGTAGAAGTGATCATTCCATTCGTCGTACCACCTTGCTTGTACGCCGTGAATGCGGCCTGGAGCGCAAAACGCTCGCTCGAGTTCCGGTATACCAAGTTCAAAGAAGAAGTAGGAACAGACCGGGTAGTCCTTTGCTGGGACGTCTTCTATCAGTGGGGAGCATGGTACGCGTTTGGACCGGAACTCAGTAACGACACACCGAAGTATTGGCGCATCGATCGAATGCAAGATGCGACCGTTGGTCCAATCGATGCCAACCCACCCGCCGATCTAGCGCGCGCAAGCGAATTCGACTTGAGTCAAATGCGTCGCGAAATAACCGTACGCGTTCCACCGCGCATCATCTACGCTCTCCCGCAGCCACACAAGATCATTGAGCGCGAGGACGAGTCAGATGGAAGAGTGCGGGCGCGTGTTGCAGTCGATGGCGATCGGCAACTTGATCACCTGTTGGTCGCACTCGGACCAGATGGCGATGTAGTGAGCCCCGTCGAATACATCCAGCGGCGCCAAAAGTGCGCCGAGGCGCTGTTGGCGGCGATAACGCAGCCGTAGCAGTCACCGATATATCAAGCCGCCGCGCGACTTTCGTTACCGTGCTGCGTGGGTGAGATCCAACTCCCAAAAGAGGAAGTTCGCCGTCTGATCAAGTATCTCGCTGCGATGTTCAACGTAGGGAACATGTCCTGCATTAGGCCACGTCGTTAGGTAGGCGTGAACTCCTGCCGCCTTCGCTTCGTTCAGCGTGCTCGTCGCCCATGCGTATGGGACCAGCCCATCGCTGGTTCCATGAAACATGTGGATCGCTGCTTCACCTGAGTTTGCAGTACCCAAAATCTTCGCTCCCGACAACGAGACCGCCGCGCGAACGAAGGACGAGTATCCGGGGTTCCCACTTTCTCCAACATCTTCGGTATTGAAAGCAACGTTGAGAGCGGTGATCGCACCCGCAGATGTCCCCCCAATCGCAATACGTTCCTCGTCTATTCCGTAGAGAGTGGCGTTGGCGCGTAAAAAGCGAACTGCTGCTTGGGCATCGTGCATCGCATGCTGAATAGCAGTTACGCACGAAGTCGTCGCTGCGGCTGCAGAACAACCACCGGTAGAAAGGCGATATTCAATAGAGGCGTTGACGTAACCCTTCTTTGCGAGTGTCACCGACTGATCAATGAGTTCCGGTGAAGTTTTAGATCCGGACGCGAATGACCCGCCATGGACCCAAACGACGGCTGGCCTACGTGTCACTGAATCACCCGTTGGCTCGTAGATGTCGAGCGTGAGCGAAACGGTCTGTCCTTGCTGGTCAACAGCGCTGCCGTAGATGACATCGCTAGTCGTGGTCACGTTCTCAAATATCGCATCGCGATACCTCATCGGCGCGACGCCCGGCGGCCTAAGGAACGGGGCGCAACCAGCAACCCCGACCGCTAACACGGTTATAACTAGACACCACTTTTTGGGACCCACTGAACTTCCTTCGACGCGACCGGAATCGCTCAATCTACTAGGCGGCGAATCGGCAACTATCGCGCCCGACTAAAGCGTATTCCGTCACACTGGCGCGTAGTACGGGTCCGCGATCGCCTCTTCGCCGGGCGCGCCTTCGATCAGAGAGAGGCCTTCATAAATGTCAAGGCTGTCGCGTGGAACTGTCCAGTCAAGGTCGTCTTCAACCCCTGCGGCACGAGCGAACGGGCGCAGGAATGTGAAATACACGTACGCACCCGAATCAATCTTCTCTTTTCGAGTCATGCCTGCTATCAGCCTATAGCAGGACCGTTGTGCCTTTTTGACCGCTGCATTCAAGTCATCTAACTGCGTCATCGAGATCGGAGTCAGCGTTCCACCTGTGCTGTCGAAAATCGCGAACTCCGTCAGGCGCGACAGATAGTCAACCGGGTTAGTCATTGAAGTGCCCCAGTCGTTGCACGTAACCGCTACGTCTTCCAACACGAACGCGAGAGTGAGATTCGCGTACGGAATCTCTCCGCATACTTCTGCGCTCCACGGAAAGTGTGAGACGCCGAGTTCGTTGAAGTCGCGGACAAGCAACATGCGTCCGTCGGAGAGCGGATAGGGACCTGAATTTTGATAACCGGCCCGAGTATCAAAGTAGAGAAGGAATAGAAACGAGGTCAGCGCCGCGTTGACTCTCGCAATACGCCCTCGCGATTCTTCGTCGGCAACCGGCACAGTTCCCGCTAGCAACTCTTCGACAACTTCACGCCCATAGCGGGGAACAACCAATCCGGCATTCCAAGCTTGCCTATGCCCATCACCGCGGAACGCGAGCGCAGCGGGTTCCCAGAAGTCAAAAATGTCTCCGAGGCGAGCCAAGTCGTCGTCGGGGGTCGTGAGACCGAACGGCGTCATCACGTTTCGCGCGACCAGAGGAAGGTTCGCTATTGACCACAGGTGCACTGCATCGATTTGATTCCCAGGCCGACGTCCTTTCTCTCCGAGTTCCGCTGGAGTACATGCCTTAGCAATCGTTCGCATCATCTCTGGATACCGCCGATAACTCTCGATACAACTGACCAAGATGTACGCCGTCACAGGAATAAGCGCAGACTCGAGGGCGGTGCGCGCGCGCGTCATCTCTGACGAGATGGACGCGTGATAGGAGATCCGGGCGTTCACCTCGTCAATATCCATAACGACTACTCCTCTAGCTGGCTAGAGATCGAATCCCTCGACTTGATCTGAAATTTGGACCAAGCCCGCGTACGTCGAACAATCGACAATCACACGCGTGCCGTCGATCGGGACTCCATTCAGAAACTCAGAAGCCATCATGCATGGCACCCGGTACTCACGGCTCACAATTCCAATGTGGCTCGAAGGTGTGCCCGACATACATACGACAGCGGCGAGCTCATCGAAGATTGGAGCAAGAAAAGTCGCTCCGGCATCCTTGACGCCGGCCACCACCCCCTCTGCCGATGTATCCATGAGTTCAAGAACGTCGTCCGGGGTGTTGAGCATTTTCCAGATCCCAGTAACAGGCGGCGTTTCGAACACGGAAGTTCCTGAACCAATGACTTCGTTCATAGGATTGGCGACGATACTCGCTCGAAGTTGTGCACCTTCACGTTCTACGATCAAGCCTTGATGAACCCAATGGACGATCTTCTACATGTGTTGCGTGTCCGTGGAAGAGTCGACGATGACGAAGGATCGATTTCAGACTCTGCGGTAGCGATGGGTTTCGCCGTGCGTAAGCGGACTTCGGTGATCCTCACGCCGACCGGCCGCGCCGAAGCTGATGTCAGGCTCCTACTCCTTGCCGATTCCGACGAACACGCCGCAGCGGTCCGTGCCTACGAAGGTTTCGGTCCACTGAATATCGCAGTAACCAA
>SHUZ01000062.1 GCA_009694415.1 Acidimicrobiia bacterium | reverse complement strand
GACCTTCGACGAGGTTGTGATAGCGCAGATACTCCTGACCGTCGGCGAGTTTGGCGTGGCTAGAAGCAAGGGCGACTTTGTCGGAGAAGAAGTAGGAGCCCCAAGCCATTGCGATCGCGATGATGATCGCGAGCGCCGTGATGCCGAAAACGGAGCCTCCTCCAGACAACAGCACACCAAGAGCTGTCGCGACGGCGGCCATCAATACAACGAATGCAAAAAGGAGTATGAAGGTACGCCGTTTGTTGCGCGCGATTTGCTGGTACATATCCATAGCGACGTGAGACGGCCCGATGGCCGTCTAGAACTCGACCTTGACCGGACCAGTTGCATCGGGGTCACCCTCGAAGTATTCCCGGACCACGAAGTGGAAGACCCCAGCAATCATGTTGGACGGTACCGATTGAATCTTGGTGTTGTAACTAAGCACGGTGTCGTTATAGAACTGCCGTGCATATGCGATGCGATCCTCGGTAGAGGTCAGTTCCTCCTGCAGGTTCAGGAAGTTCTGATTCGCCTTGAGGTCCGGATACTGCTCCGCCACCGCAAACAAACTCTTGAGAGTTCCAGACAACATATTTTCGGCCTCGGCCTGCTGGCCTGGCGACCCAGACTCTTGGGCTTGCATCGCATTGGACCTTGCGGCAGTGACGGCCTCGAAAGTAGATTTCTCGTGTGCCGCGTAACCCTTGACGGTCTCGACGAGGTTCGGGATCAGGTCATAGCGGCGTTTCAGTTGAACGTCTATCTGGGAATACGCATTATCGATTCGATTGCGTGTCCGTACGAGTCCGTTGTACGCGAGGACCGCGTATGCAAGAAGTAGGACTACGACTACGACTACAACGACGATTATTCCAGTCATCCTTCGCTCCTAGAGATTGAGGTATGCATTGCATCGTAGGCGCGGCGCCTACTTAGGCATCGGCACGGGCATCGGCACGGGTAGAAGTGTTCTCAGCCGAGCGCGATCGCACTCTCGTATATCGGAACGTACCTAGCCGCCACCTTGGCTAGGGAATGTTCGGCTGCGCGTATCCGACCAGCGGCGATTAGCTGTCCCCTTAGGGCACTATCGTCTAGGACCCGTTGCAAGGCAATACGAAGTGCAAAAGGGTCGCCTGGCGGAACCATCAGTGCCTCCTGGTCGGGTGTAGCTACGTTGCGGTACCCGCCAATATCCGAAGCGACGACGGCGGTCCCGGCGGCCATTGCTTCCAGCAGAACTATCCCGAAAGATTCTTGACCAAGCGATGGTGCGCAGAACACGGTGGCGCCATTCATGCGCGAAGCCCGTGCGGAATCCGAAAGCCGTCCAACCCACTCTGTTGCTGGCGTTCCGCGCGCCTTCAACTCGGCCGTCTCGAGTCCGTCGCTGCCGACCCACAGCACCGCGTCGCGATCCACTCCCGCCCATGCATCGAGGAGCACACCCAGTCCTTTGCGTGGTTCGTGCCGACCTAGGAAGAACACGGATGGCACCGGCGATGGATGTGGTTCCGCTTTTGCAAGATCATCGACAGCGACTCCGTTTGGAACCAGAACGTATGAGCCGCCCAATGCTTCTTCAACCAAACGCTGAGCATCGGGGGAAACGGCGGTGCGAATCGTCAAGCGCCGCGCCGCGCTCACTGCAACTTTCTTCAGTGCCCTGTACGCACCGTTTCCGTCTTCGCTAGCGGCATGAAAGGTTCCGACCTTCGGCACCTGGGATCCGAGGAGCGCAGCGCTGGTGGGACCTGGAACAAGAGGCTCGTGAAGGTGGAGTACGTCCGGTTCGAAACGCCGAATAGCTTCGAGCGTGCGTTCCGAGGCGCTCTTTTGGTCGCTCGCCATAGGAGAAATTGAACCGTTGGTCTCGATCCGAGCGCTCGGGCCAGTCGTTATGACACCCGGTTCAGGAGGAGGACCATCGCAAGGTCCGATCACGCGCGCGTCAAGACCTCGCTCCCGGAGCGAGCGCGCTAACCCAAGCACTTGGCCTTGCACCCCACCTGGCACCGACAACGAATATGGCGAGATGATCGCAACTCGAATCATCTTGCATTCAAGTCGTGGTCGGACGGCCAGTTGGGTTGCATGACGTGCCACTGCTCCGGTGCAATTCGAATTAGGTCTTCCATATTTCGAGCTACATCTCCCATTACTCGCGCAACATCGTCGCGTAGTCGCCCTTCGCGTTGCACGTTCAACGGTGCGCTAAAGCGAACGAAGTGGCGGCCGTGTTCACGGAAATAAGCGCCCGCGACGATCAGGGGTGCGCCAGTACGGAGCGCGAGAACCGCAGGGCCAGCGGGAAGTGTCGTCTCCTCGCCAAAGAACATTACGGGGACTCCCCCGCCTACGAGATCCCGATCAGACAAGAGACCCACGACACCGTTTGCGCGGAGGGCGCTCAATATTGCTGCGCCCGCCTCTTGGCCGAGCGGCACGATCTCCATTCCTATTGCACGCCTAGTCCAGGCAAACCATTCGAACAGTTCCGGAGGGTTTACCTCTTCCACGACCACCGTCGATGGCACGCCGGTACTCGCGAGCCATGCTGCCGCTACATCAAATCCGCCGAGATGAGGTAACGCCACTACGACGCCATTGCCAAGCGCAAGCGCGTCGGTTATGTGCTGCACTCCTTCCGCGTCGACTACCTCATCGAGTCGATTGCCATCTGCACTTGCGAGTCGCGGGAGACGAAACAGCTCTATCCAATACCTACCGTAAGACGCGAAGGTGTTTGACACTGCCATTTGAAGTGCGAAGCCGCGCAACTGATTGTCCGTTGCACGAAGGAGGTTTCGCTCGACAATGCGCCGTTTATTCGGGACGAAAAAGGCTGCAGTGCGGCCAAGGATTTGAGCCAAGCGCGTAGCCACTCCACGAGGCAGAGCATTGGCAACTGCAGAACCGCCGCGGTACGCGAAATAAGACGCCTTATCGAGCACTCTCGGCTAAGGCCGACTACGCCGTGCTGCCCGCGCTTTTCGACGTTGTACCGCGCCGGGGCGAGGTTCGCGCCAACGCGCGATTACTGCGGAACGCGAACCTTCCGACCTGGGGCGACCTAAGGCACTTTGAGGGCGATAGGTCAGCAGGCGCGGCAACGGCGGAAGGTCGGAGGCTTGGCGCCACACCTTTATGAACCGATGCACTGCGGTAATCGTCATCAGAACGACCATGATCCAGAGCACAGGGACCAAAATGTTGAATGCCAGTCCAACCCCCAGCATCACCATTCGTTCGGCGCGTTCCATGATTCCACCCTTGGCGGAATATCCAAGGGCTTCGGCGCGCGCGCGCTGGTAGGAGATGAGCATCGCGAGTGAAGCAGCACACATCGCGAGGATCGGAAGGTAGGCGGACTCACCAGCTAGGTACCAGGCGACGCCCCCAAATACCAAGCAGTCAGAAATGCGATCTGAGACGGAATCGAAGAATGCCCCCCGAGGACTCGCCTTACCGCTATTCCTGGCGACCACGCCGTCGAGAAGGTCGGTGAGGCCAGAAATGGTCAGTGCGAGTACTGCCCAAACGAGAAACCCGGACGCGATCAATAGCGCGGTGCCTATCGACGCTACAAGTCCGAAGACCGTTAGAAAATCTGGCCCGATACCAACACGATGAAGCGCGTTGCTCATCGGTCCAAGCACTCGAGCAACCGAGGCGCGTAGGCGACCATCAAGCATCTACAGCGCTCCTTCCTTGTGCTCGCGACTGTTATACAACGCTACCACCCGAGCGAAGCAAAGTGATGGCCCCTAATGCGCTCTGGTAACCGGATCTGCACCCTGCGAGCCCCATAACCACCCAATGGCGCAGGGGTCGTCCTCGGCAGACTGGAGGCCACCTTCTGATGAGTTCCCCGGTAGTCGATGTGCGCATCACCTGCTTCGATGGCAATCACCAGCCTATAGATTCTTCCGAGATGGCATTCAAAACGGCCGCTACGCATTCGCACTGCGACCCGGTGCCGTCACATGTAACGGAGCAGTTCGCGCGAGCCGGGACGGGATGATCTATCGCCACTCCATCGCATAAACCAGCAACCCTCGACGCTTCAGGAACCAATGCCGCGACGGCTTCAGGGTCGAGTTTCCTTGCGCATATACCCGCGCTGGACGGCATACGAGCGTTAGCTGTCATTGCAGTCTTGCTCACACATGGCGTGTTCGACCACGATCCCACGGGTTGGGCTGGAGGCGGATTCATTGGCGTAGATATATTTTTTGTTCTTTCGGGTTATTTAATAACAACGCTCCTGCTGCTTGAACACAACAGTGCAGGAAGCATCGCAATCACGCAATTCTGGTGGCGTCGGGCGAGACGATTATTGCCAGCACTTTTTGTCTTGCTAATCGGTGTCGCTTTGTTCGCTGCCGTGATCACACCCGAGTACAAGCTGGGTGAGATTCGATCGCAAGCCCTAGGTACTTTCTTTTACGTACAGAATTGGATCTTGATTGGGAGTGCTTCGCCCGTAAGTTCTCCGTTGAGCCACACGTGGTCTCTCGCTATTGAGGAGCAGTGGTACCTGGTTTGGCCTGTTGCGTTGCTCGTGATTCTGCGTTTGACGGGCGGTCGCATACGCCCGCTTCTCGGAGTAATCGCCGCGGCTACGGTCGCTTCAGCCGCGGCAATGTTTTCTTTGTTCGATCCCGAAAACCATGCCCGCTCGTACTACGGGACGGACGCTCGCGTTCAAGCACTACTCATCGGCGCGGCACTTGCTGTCATCTATGTGCGCGCGCCAAGAGATCTGTCGCCTCGATCCATGCTGGTACTTGAAACGGCCGGACTTCTGAGCGTCGCCTTCCTTGTCGTAGTAATCGGTAAAGCAAACGTTGAGGATGCGTTCCTCTACCGGGGCGGGATGCTCGTGATTGCACTGGCTTCCGCATTACTCATTGCCGCGTCGATCCAAGAGAAAAGCCCTGTGCTCGGGAAGGTTCTCTCCTTTGGTCCGCTTACCGCGATTGGAATAATTTCTTACGGCCTGTACCTGTATCACTGGCCGATCTATCTCTGGCTGAACCCTTCGCGGGTCGGCTTATCTGGTTACGCGCTGCTTGTGCTGCGCCTTGCGGTCACCGGCGTTGTGGCGACGGCGTCTTACTTCATCGTCGAGAAACCGATTCGTCGAGGTGCACTCTCCAATCGGCGGCTCCTAATACTGGCCCCGACTGCCGCCGTTGCAGTTCTAGCGTTGACGATCATCAGTACTGCGGCAGCGCGGGAACCAACCGCTAACGACGTTGCGGCTGTAGGATTCCGGCGACTCGCCAGCAACAGTCCCGCAGCCGCTGACCGCATGCTCGTTGCGGGCGATGGCCTCGCCTTCAGCCTTGGCAAAAGCGTTGGCGGTTCATTTTCGGGTGGCGGTATTTTCGGGACGACTGCGAGCGTCTTGGGGTGCGGGATTGCTGACGGGCGGGCGATGCTCGGTGACTACATCAGCGAACCGGTCAGATGCAACAGCCGATATTCCGTCTACCGAAACGGCGTCGAAAATTTCGATCCGAAACTGAGTGTATTGATGCTGGGAGGTGCAGAAGCGTTCGATCGCATTGTCGATGGCGAAACGCTGCGCGCCGGAACCCCTGAGGCAACTGCCTATTTGCGAAAGCAACTCGACAAAGCGCGTCGCGTTCTAACGGGTAACGGCGCACACTTTATCTTGACTACGGTGCCGTGTCCCGTAACGACTCCGAGTTCGCCGCCTGCAATATTGGCCGTGCAACAAGAGCGCGCCAGATACGTTTGGCTCGCGAACGTATGGCGCGATTACGCGGCGGACCACCCCAAGGATGTAACGCTCCTGGATCTGGAACCGCTGCTCTGTGTCGATGGACTGCCGACTACGAATAACGGCATTCCGCTTCGCACAGCAGCTGGTCTTACGCCTAGCGGTGCACGTTTGGTTTGGGAACAACTAGCTAACGACGCGGCTAGCTCAACCAAGACCGAACTGTGACCAATCCTCTGGGTTGGCTTCGGTGTATTCGCCCATCACAGAGCCATCGACGCCATCGCATTCGACAAGGCCACGCATGCTCGGCGGCGCGTCTGCCGAGTACAGGAGAATTCTCCACGCCGGACGACTTCTAAGGCCGTACCACGCCAGCTGCGCGGAAGCATGTCCCACGGGGAACCCGACTGCGCGACTCGCAATGGCCAATGCGTCGGTCTCGTTGATACGGAGGTGCCAACCGGCGACAAAGTGGTACACCCCGATGCAAATGAAGAGAACGCTGGCAGCGAACAAACCGGTATTCCCACTCTGCGCCCACTGCGCGACGCAACCGACTGCGACCACAAGGTAGATGGTGCCGGCGATACGTCTCTTCGCAATGTCAGGAAACACCATCGGCCCGACAAGGCCTGTTGCGTCGAGGTCGTCAGGCAGTTGGTCGAAGTGCTCAACGGCGCTTTCGGGAGGCACTTCGGGGACCCGTTCCGCTGGGTGCTTACCTGAAGTGTCGTCGTCCACGAGCAGCGATCCTAAGTGTCGTGGCGAAGCGGTCGCGAAAGGTTTCTCAAATAAATCTTGACTAGAACTTGATATGGCGAACGTATGTTCGTACAATGCGTCCAGCCATTAGGCAACAGCTATTCGGAACACTCGACTCCACAGAGTCCAGCTAGTCATCTCGCTTAGTGCCCACCGAGGTCTCAGGTGAACATCGCAGTGCCGAATCTTGGAGCGCACCGCCACGGTGCATTCTGCGACAAACGCCCGGGGGTTGGGGTTTGGGTATGTGCTACTTCGGCCAGGACTTTGTTAGGCGTTCGTAACTCTTTGCTAGTGCTTCTGGAAGTACGCGTACTTCGGCGATCGCTGTCATGAAGTTTGTATCGCCACTCCAGCGTGGCAGCACGTGTACATGGAGATGCCCTGGTATTCCCGCGCCAGCTCCGCGCCCGAGATTCGCACCAACGTTGATCCCGTCAGGACTAAACGCGCGTTCAATTGCAACCGTTGCTCGCCGCGTCGCACTCATCACTTCATTTGCTTCCGAATCAGATAGTGCAGCGAGCCGCGCTTCGTGACGAATCGGCACCACCATGACGTGCCCAGATGTATACGGATACGCGTTCATCACCGTAAAAGTCTCTTCGGTGCGTTCAAGAATCATCGCCTCGTGATTGCCCATCGTGACCAGCGCGCAAAACAAGCACTCCCCCGCCGCCATCGAGGCCGAGGATGCTTCAGCGACGTATTCAGATCTCCATCCCGCCCAGAGGTGATCGAATCCCATGCCCTCAGCCGCGTTCTGCGACTTGACTAGCTAGACGACCCACGAATTCCTCGAGCGCGATAGCGCGTTCCGGCGTATCGGCGCCGCGCGCATTGACGCCTACCGTCCCTGCTTCTGCGTCTTCATCGCCGACAACCAACACGAAGGGAACCTTTTGGGTTTTCGCACGCCGCACACGGTTGCCCAGGGTGTCATTATGCGCATTCAAAATCTCTGTTCTATAGCCGTCGGTTTCGAGGCGTGTTGCGACAGCCGACGCATAGTCCTCATGTCGATCCGCAACTGGAAGCACGCTCACTTGCACCGGAGAAAGCCAAGTGGGGAACGCCCCCGCGTAATGCTCGAGCAGAACAGCGAAGAAGCGCTCTATCGATCCGAACAATGCGCGGTGGATCATTATCGGACGATGCTTGTCGTTATCGGATCCCACGAAATTCAGATCGAAACGAGCCGGCAGTTGGAAGTCCAATTGAATCGTTGACATCTGCCACGTACGGCCAATCGCATCTAGGGCCTGCACCGAAATCTTGGGACCGTAGAAAGCACCGCCACCCTCATCCATGACGAGCTCTAGGCCCATGGGCTCGGCTGCCCGCCTCAGCGCATCCGTCGCCTCATCCCATTCGACTTCTGTGCCGATTGCTTTCTCCTTTGGCCGCGTCGACAATTCAAGGTAGAAGTCGTCGAGCCCAAAATCTCGCAAGAGACCGAGAACGAACGTCAGCGCCCGTTGCACTTCTTCCACCATTTGCTCACGGGTGCAGAAGATATGCGCATCGTCTTGAGTCATCCCGCGCACGCGAGTTAGCCCGTGCACCACGCCGGACTTCTCGTATCGATACACCGTTCCAAATTCGAATAACCGCATCGGTAACTCGCGATAACTGCGCGTGTGGCTCTTAAAGATCAAAATGTGGAACGGACAGTTCATTGGCTTGAGGTAGTAGTCCGTGCCCCCATCGAGCTGCATGGGTGGGAACATGCCTTCCGCGTACCACTCGAGATGCCCGCTTGTCTCGAATAGCTGAGACTTGGTGATGTGTGGCGAATTGACGAACTCATACCCACCATCGGCGTGCCTCTGACGTGAATAGTCCTCCATCAGACGGCGCACAGTTCCGCCTCGTGGGTGAAATACCGCGAGACCGGAACCGATTTCTTCAGGGAACGAAAATAGGTCGAGTTCAAGCCCGAGTTTGCGGTGGTCCCGCTTCTCGGCCTCCTCGAGGCGGTAAAGGTGAGCAGCTAGCGCCTTGCCATCTTCCCATGCGGTTCCATAAATACGTTGAAGTTGTTGGCGCTTCTCATCTCCGCGCCAATATGCACCAGCGACTCGTGTCAACTTGAATGCACCTAGTCGCGCGGTCGTCGGTACATGCGGCCCGCGACAAAGATCTACATAAGCGACGGTGCCATCCGAGCGCACGTTCTCGTAAACGCCGACCGTTCCGTCACCTCCGACTTCCTCAGAATCGTCGTCCCCCGCTGTCCCTGCGGTGACGTTGCGAATGATCTCGACCTTGTACGGCTGGTCCGCGAATAGTTCCAATCCACTCTGTGCGTCGTACTCCTTACGAACAAAGGTCTGGTCTTCGGCCGACAGCTCGCGCATGCGCGCCTCGATGCGCTCGAGATCGGCATCATTGAAGCGAGTTTCATTCGGCAACTCGAAGTCATAATAAAAGCCGTCCGCGATCGCGGGACCGATCGCGTACTTCGCGCCTGGGAACAGATCGAATACGGCTTGCGCCATGAGGTGGGCGGCCGAATGCCTCAACACCTCGCGCCCTTCGTCCGACGCAGCCGTGACGATCGCTATAGAGGAGTCTCCTGTGATTGGTCGCGACAGGTCGACTACCTCGCCATCGACGATCGCGGCCACAGCCGCTTTTGCGAGGCGCGCTCCGATGGAGGCCGCAACGTCCGCACCACTACTGCCCGATTCGTATTCACGGGTAGAACCATCAGGCAGAGTCAGGGTGATTAATGCATTACTTGACATCGCGGGACAGGCTACCGGTGGTCGTCCTGCATTTCGGACACGTTAGAGCGGTGAAGCACCCTGTGCGATTGGGCGGTCGAGCGAGACGCCGAGCAGTGCGCTCAATTCGGCGAGTGCCGCCGGTGCCGTCCGATCTTCACCACCCGAAAGGATCGCGTCGGCAAATTCGCCCAGAGCGTCTAGCGCCTTAGGCGCATCCAGGTCTGCATCGATCGCCGCACGCACTCTGTCGGCAAACGGTTTCGAATCTGGACCGTCGGGAGAAGCCACTGCTGCGAGAAGCCGGTGCAACAATGCATTGCCGTCCTGGATATCGGTGTCGTACCACTCAAATCCCGAGCGGTAGTGGTGTCCCATCAAAGCAAGTCGGATCGCCCGAGGGTCCGCCACCTTCAGCAGTTCACTCACAAACACCAAATTGCCTAGCGACTTGCTCATCTTTTCGCCCTCGTATGCGACCATCGCCGAATGCATCCAGTGGCCGACGAAGGGCTGCCCGGTTAGGGATTCGCTCTGTGCAATCTCACATTCGTGATGCGGAAATATCAAGTCCGTTCCTCCACCATGCAAGTCAATCGTCTCGCCGAATTCCTGCATCGCCATCGCGGAACACTCGATATGCCAGCCAGGGCGACCGATGCCGAAAGGCGCCTGCCATGCGGGTTCGTCGTCGAGGGACGGTTGCCAAAGTACGAAATCGAGCGGATCGCGGCGGTGAGGATCCTCAGGGTTGCCTCCCCGTTCCCGTGCAAGTTCAATCATTTGGTCGCGGTTGTAGTGCGACAACTCGCCGAAGCGTGGAAATGTAGAAATATCGAAGTAGACGCTGCCCGCCGCTATATAGGCATTGCGACTTTCAAGAAGTCGCTCGACAGTCGCGATGATCTCGTCGATCGTTTCGGTCGCTCGCGGCTCAGCAGTCGGTGGACGCATTTCAAGCGCTTCCATGTCGGAGTGGAAGCGGGCCATTTCCTTTGCCGCCAACTCCAAATACGGGATGCCTAGTTCGCGCGCCTTAGGGAGAATGGAATCATCAACGTCTGTCACGTTGCGCACCATTGAAACCTTGTGGCCGAGATCCTCGAGCCGCCGGATCAGTAGGTCGTAGGTGAGATAGGTCGCCGCGTGGCCTAGATGCGTCGAGTCGTACGGCGTGATACCGCAGACATACATCTGAACATGCGGACCTGGCTCGAAGGGCTTTATCGCACGTTGTGCTGTGTCATAGAGATGCATCGCCATCGGTGGCTGTCCTTCAGATCCCGCTGAATCGCAGGCCCGCTCGTACCTTGTGTCGAATGTTCACCGTGAGCATCACGGCTGCAAATGTTTCCATGCCGACGGCATTCTCTAACGAGCCGCCATCAAAGGCTCGCAGATCTGGAATGGCATGAATGATTTCCATCAGCGTTATTCGAGCGCCTTCGTCATCACCGCAAGCAACAACATCGCTCTCCATCTTTTCATCAAGATTGACGAACTCTGCCGCCGGAACAAGATGGAATGACGTCACCACTTTTGAACGCCACAGTTGCGCTTGCATTTCCTTCGCTATTGATCCGTGGGGTGGAAGAACTGCATTGAACTCTGTCCCGCTGCGCACGAGATTGTTCGCCATAGAGACAACGATCTTGCCTGCCAGTTCCTCGGAGAGTTGACGTGACGTGGTCAGCGCGGCATCTGCTTGAACTGCTAGCACCACTACATCAGCCGCGCACGCACCCTGATTGTCTGTGGGTTTAACTCGCGATACGCGGTCTCCCCACACATCGGAGAGTTCTGCCACAACGGCTTCAGCCTTCGAGACATCACGTGAACCTGCCAACACATCGAACCCGACATCGCTCAAACGCGC
>SHUZ01000061.1 GCA_009694415.1 Acidimicrobiia bacterium | reverse complement strand
CATTACCTGAACCCTACGCCGCGACCCCGGTAGCCTCTCGTGCCGTGCCAGACGGGCTGGGGTGGCGACCGACGCTGGAGGAAGCAGCAGCGACCAATGTCGGCCGCTTTATGAAGGAACACGGCTTCTCCGACTTCGCCAAACTACGGCAACAGTCGATTGACAAACCAGAGTGGTTCTGGGACGCGTTCGTACGTTTTTGCGGAATCGAATTCTCAAAACCGTATTCGAAAGTGTTGGACACTTCGCAAGGTATCGAGTGGGCGACTTGGTTCAGCGACGGCGAATGCAATGTCGCTCACGACTGCGTCGACAAGTGGGCGGATGACGACACATGGCGTGACCGTATAGCAATTAGTTGGGAGGGAGAAGAGGGCAATATTCGCAGTTTGTCGTATGCAGAACTGCGCATATTGACGGACCGCATTGCACATGGGCTTGCTGCACGTGGAGTAGGTGATGGTGATGCGGTAGGGGTATTCCTGCCGATGCTTCCAGAGACCATTGCGACCGTTATGGCCGTCGCGAAACTTGGCGCAATCTTCCTGCCGGTGTTTTCCGGCTATGGCGCAGAGGCAGTTGCGGTGCGCCTCAACGACGCGGCAGCGAAAGTACTTGTAACCGCCGACGGCACGACAAGGCGCGGACGCCTTGTACCGATGAAGGAGACCGCTGACGCGGCGGCCGCGTTGGTCGAGACCATCGAGACAGTCGTAGTTATTCCGCGGTTGGGCCGCGCAGATGCTCCGATGACGGCTGGGCGCGACGTGACATTGGATCAACTTTGCGACCTTGGACCGGGTACGCCGTTCGAACCGCTCGCGGTCGAGTCCGAGCACCCGCTTTTCGTCGCGTATACGAGTGGCACAACCGGGAAGCCAAAGGGCGCCGTGCACGTGCACGCGGGCTTCCTGGCCAAGATTGCCGAGGAAGCGGGTTTCCAAGCTGATTGTCGATCGCATGTTGATGGCAACGGCGGCGCAGGAGACACTCTCTTTTGGCTTACAGATCTCGGTTGGATCATGGGGCCATGGCAGATCTTCGGGACGCTTGCGTGGGGAGCAACGGTTTTCTGTTACGACGGCACTCCGGATTTTCCGGGACCAGGCCGGATTTGGGAATTGGTGGAACGTCATGGAATCACGATTCTTGGTGTCTCACCTACGTTGATTCGATCGCTTATGGCCCATGGAAACGAACCCGTCGATGCGCATGACCTGTCGAGTCTTCGAGTCCTTTGTTCGACGGGGGAGCCTTGGAATGAAGGCCCCTGGGAGTGGTACTTCGAAACCATTGGGAAGCGACGGTGCCCGGTAATCAACGTCAGCGGCGGAACGGAAGTTGGCTGCTTTCTTGCACCACATCCGGTTGAGCCGATCTCGCCTTGTTCCCTCGGCGGTCCTGCGCTTGGTTGTGCAGTCGACGTCGTAGACGATGACTGCATGCCGGTACGCGGGAAAGTGGGCGAACTGGTTTGTCGTGCGCCTTGGCCTGCGATGACCCGCGGCATGTGGAATGACCCGCAGCGTTATATAGAAACTTATTGGTCGCGATGGCCAGGAGTCTGGTGGCATGGTGACTGGGCGTCGATAGATGAAACGGGACAGTGGTTTTTATATGGTCGTTCTGACGACACGATTAACTTGGCGGGGAAGCGGCTCGGGCCAGCCGAAGTCGAGACAGTGCTCGTAGAACATGGGAGTGTTGTAGAGGCCGCCGCAGTTGGACTCCCACATGAGGTCAAGGGCGAAATGTTGGTTTGTTACGCAGTGTTAGATGTGAATGCAATGCCAACCGATGATCTGCGTGCTGAACTTGTCGCTCGCGTGTCTGACCGTCTCGGAAAGTCGTTCCGTCCATCGCATGTGCGATTCACCAAAGCGCTTCCGAAGACGCGAAGCAACAAGGTGATGCGTCGCGCGATTCGCGCGGTGGCACTTGATGAAGATCCAGGAGACCTTTCTAGTCTTGAGGAACCAGGTGCGCTTGAGGCGATTGCGAACTGGGAGTGAACCTTCAGTGAGAAACAAAGCCAAATCACGGATTGAGGGACCGAGAGTCCTTCTCCGTCCGATGCGTAATGGCGACTTTGCCGCGTGGCGCGAAGTTCGCGTGCGGAATAAGGCGTGGCTAGACCCATGGGAGCCGCGGCCCGACGCGGGGGCAACGGATCCTTCTGTCGACGCAGACGCGTATCGCGCGCGCTGCGCAGCATGGGATCGCCAACGACAGTTCGACGCCGCACATGGTTTTGGGCTTTTCTTAGTTGATGGCGAACGATTTGTTGGCGAGGTAAGCCTTGGAAGCGTGCAACGTGGACCGTTCCAATCAGCCCAACTTGGGTATTGGATTGACGAGGAATACGCAGGTCGAGGCCTTGTACCCGAGGGAGTCGCGCTGGTGCTTCGCTTCGCGTTCGACGATTTAAAACTGCACCGTATTGAGGTGGCGATCGTGCCACGCAACGTTGCTAGTCAGAAGGTTGCCGAAAAACTCGGGTTGCGTTCTGAAGGAACGGCGGAGCGATTTTTACAGATCAATGGCGTGTATGAGGACCATGCCCGCTACGCGATTACAGCGGAGGAATGGGAAGTTAAACGCACCGAGATCGAAGCGGGCTATCTCACCTGACCTCTAATGCGCATCGGTAATCCGATCGCGTTACCGCGGTCCCAGCGGAACGAAACTCTCAACGAGACGTTTGAACGGTCCGTCGTCGTCATTTGGAGTTCTTGCTTCGAGTGTATAGATGCGATCGGTAGCCAATACGAACCGCACGCGCCAAGTGGATCCGCCCTTCTCCATGACTACGTCCTTGACCCCCATGTCGATGAATGGCATCGACGGAGTCTCGACAACAATCTTTGCATTGTGAGCTTTGGCGAAGTCCGCCGCCGACTCCCTTAACGATTGTTTGAAGTTCTCTAGGGCTGTCTCTGGTACCGGTGCGCGAGTAACCGAGAATAGATAGTCGGGGCCCGGCGTACTCTCAACGCGTGTCACGTCGCCCAATGCCGACGGGGTGACGTGTCGACGCCAGCGGCTGGGGAAAATAACGCCGAACTGGTCTTCGATCGACTCGTAGGTGACACCCTCGTCGCCGTCTGCGTATCGACTAACCAAGTCGCCTCCGTCTGGACGGATCAACTGATCCCATACGAACCATCCCGCCGCTACGATCACCAGAACCAAGGTTGCCCAGGCCGCGATAATCGTTAACAAATTCTTTCGCGAAGACCCAACCGGAATCGCTTCGGGTGGTTCGGCATCTTCGGGAGAAGTGGCTTCCCGCGACGTTTCTGTTTCGGTCACTCTGGCCTCGCGAGTTGGTTCATCGGGTGGAGCGTAGGCGTTCGGCAAAATACGGTTGCCGAAACGACCACACCTGGTGATCAAGTTCGTACTGGACTGCGTCGTCGAACCCAGGTTGCCACGGCGCCTTCCGCAGGGTGTCCTTCACGCGCGATGCGAGTTCGCGAGGTGCATCGGCTGCCCGCCCTGCGAGTTCTACTGCGCGATCCAACAATGCATCGTCGGGGAGACACTCCCAAGCAAGACCAAGTTCGACGGCTCGACGCCCTGTGAGGCGTTCTCCGAATAGGTTCATTGCGGCGGCGGCTTGGGGTCCAATTGCGCGCTCTAGAAGCCAGACGTGTCCGCCTCCTGGGTGGAGACCAATTTGCATGAACCGAGCGTCGAAGCGCGCCTGCGTGCCAGCAAGCCGGAGGTCACATGCAAGTGCGAGGTTGAGTCCTGCGCCTACAGCGGGTCCGTTTACCGCTGCGATCGTTGGGAGTGAGCAGTTATATATCCGAAGGAACCCTTCGTAGATCGATCGGACTGCACCCGGATCGTGCTCGCCGAGCGCCGTAAGGTTCCCGAGGTCGGCTCCCGAACAGAACGATGGCGGCGCACCGGTGATGATCAGCGCGCCGATCGACTCGTCGGATTCGAGCTCTGCGGTTGCAGCAACGATCTCGTCGACCAGTGTTGGCGTTAATGCATTGCGTCGGCCTACATCGTCGAGCGTCAATATCGCGACGCGCCCAATTCGTTCAACCTGCAGCGTCATGGTGCGCCCTTAGGTGGTCGCGCCGTCGCGCACAACTGCAGGCGAGTGGCGGAAGAACGTTTCTACGTCACGTTCATATTGATATGTTGGGTTCTTGTCGCCTACCGCAGTCTCCAGGCGGAGGCTGCGCGCGAAAGCATCGATCGTTCCGGCCGTGCTGTAGCGGTAGCGGAACCCCGCGCGCTTGAACGGGCTGTTGTCTACGCCGCGCCCGTAGCGAAGCAGCGACAGCACTTCGGGGGGGAGATCGAGGATACGCAAGAGTCGCATAGATTCGGCGGCCCAACTAGTCAAAAGCGGTGGCAATGGGATGCGCCGTTTTCCGACTATTGCGCAAACTTCGCTCCATGGGACCGTGCCGTCTCCTGCGACGTTATAGATGCCGGGTACGTCGTGAGTTGTGGCATATCCAAGGGCTCCGGTTACGTCGTCTTCGTGCACGAACTGAAGCCTCGGATCGAATCCGAGTACCTCTGGAACTACTGGGAGGCGCAGCGCTTTTGAGAGCGGTGTTTCGATGTCGTCGCCGAGCACGTTGCTGAAGCGCAATTTTGTGACGGTGACGTGAGGGTTGTCGATCGCAAAGTCCCGCAGGAATGACGATGCGTCTAACAGCGAACGTTCGACGCGCGTTTTCGGTGCTCGTGTGCGTTCCATCGGTTCTCTGAAGAAGTACGGATCTTGATAGTTCGCGCCGTATAGGAGTGTTGAACCTTTGACGATTACCTTGCGCACGGAACTTCCGCCAGCGCCTGCGGCCGCGAGCAAGTTCATTGTGCCGATCACATTGATCTCATGAAGAGCGCGACCGGACAACTCGGTCGAGTCGACCACGAGGTGGGTATGAAGGACCGTGTCTACCTGCGTGGCGCGCACGATACGGTCGAGAATTGAATAGTCGGAGTCGGTCTTCACGAACTCCGTGCGTTCTAGAGGTAGACGGGGTTCGGTTGTGTCTAGGCCGACGATCACATCTACGAAGTCGAGGGACTCGAGCCATTGCGCGAGGCGACTACCCCAAAATGTTCCGAGGCCGGTGACGAGAACTCTCATGGGCGATCGATCCCCGCTCTCATCCCAGCCACACATTGCGCCGGGCCCGAAGCATCTCGTAGAGCGCCTCTTGGATCTGTTCGCGGATGCGTTCCGACTCGTCCATTACGAGTGCGCGTGGGTAACGCTCTTGGTCCGCAGGCACGTCAAAGTAAACAGGCGGAAGCACGCGAATCTTGAATTTCGAAGGGAAGTAGCCGAGAAGTCCAACGGGACCGAACACGAGCATGTTGGCCGTGATGGGGAAGTATGGGATGTTGAGCATCGCGGCGATGCTTCGGCTTTTGAACAGGGTTGGCATTGATTCTTCTGCACCGACCACTGCGATCGGAATTACAGGCACACCGGAACGCATCGCGATTTCTACGAATCCGCCGCGACCGAAACGGCGCAGACGGTATCGGTCGCGAAATTGTTTTCCAGTGCCTTTTGATCCCTCTGGAAATACGAGCACGAGTTGTTTGTCGTCATGAAGTAGGCGGTATGCGTTGTCAGGGTCGGCGGGCACACCGCCGACTCGTGACCACAACGTGCCTACGACTGGCAGTGACCGGAACAAGTATTCGGCCATCCCGTAGACCGCGCGATGTAATTCTGTTTCGATTCCATACATGATCGCTGGCGCGTCCGAAGGGATCGCGCCGGCATGGTTGGATACGAGCAACGCGCCACCATCGGTCGGCACGTTCTCGAGCCCTTCCCACTCGACGCGGAACCAGTATTTGTAGGCCGGTGAATAAAGGGCACGCGACAGGGCGCGTACGCGTTCGCTGCGACCCCACGCGTCGACGTCACCCCGTCGGATGAGGTCTTCACCGGGCTCGAGGTCTAGGCGTTCCTCGTGAGGTACTGGAAGGAGCGACAGTCCAGGGAGGTCTGACTCTGTAGAGAGGTCGACGATGGCGTTAGAGGACTTGAGCGTCGTCACGTCGCGATCGTCTGAATGGCCGTCCACAACCAAGATGCAACCTCACTCTGGCCCCCTGCGCAACTCGCACCCCGAATCGTGTCGGCCGGAGTTGTCACACCCTCGTGAGATGCTCCGGGCATGGATGGTGTGTCGGCTTTGCGTTTCTCTTCGGCTGTTCGGCTGATTGGAGCCGCAGCGCGGGCCGCTGGTCTAACGGTCCCTTCATTTCGTAGCCCACCACGGCTGCAGGGTGAGCGCCGCACGATTCGTCGCTTTCGCGGCGGAACAGCGATCGCAGTGCGGATCCGAGGGAGGGCCTACGACGATGTATTTATGGACATGGTCGAGGGGTTGCTCCTGGCCAACAACCTAGAAGGAGCGACCGCTAGATCGATGCGGGTCTCGCTCCTCGATTCCGTTCGCCACGCGAATTCGGTGGAAGTAGCCAAGCCGAGTGCGCCTAGCCTGTGCGCCGAAGCCCGGATGGCGGAACGGCAGACGCAGGCGGCTTAAACCCGCCGGCTCTGTAATGGAGCGTGAGGGTTCGAATCCCTCTCCGGGCACAGATGTTGTTGTTTTGAGAACGTTGGGTCGGATCAAACAACTGGGTGGGTCAGGGTTGAGTGCGGAGATTGTGACGCTCCACGCGTTGATACAGTTTCGTCAACGGTTTGGGGCGTGATCACGGTAGGTAGTGAAACGCCAGACGAACTCATTGGTCCGTGCGTCGTTCCAACGCGCGGCTCGGCCCGCAGGAAGTTCGAGCACGTTTGCACAGTGCTCGTGAACTCGTGGCGGCAAGGAATCGGTGAAGCCCAGTTGACGCAGGCCGTCGAGCTGAGGCGCGTGCACAGATTACGCAGCGCCACACTCCTGGATGTTTACATCTGATTCTGCCAGAATGCGTGAATGGAACTGATCGGCACAAATCTGGTGTGTCGGGCACGGCCGGGCGGGTAGGCGTGACTCGCGCCGGCTTTATCGGCCTCGGCAGTCAGGGTGCCGGCATGGCCCGGCGCATCATCGACCAAGGATTGCCAACGACGTTGTGGGCGCGGCGGCCAGTATCGCTCGAACCGTTCGCCGGTCGCGCGACGCTTGCCCCAGACCTGATCACATTGGGTCGAACAAGCGACGTTGTCGGTGTGTGCGTCACGGACGGGCGGGCGGTGCGGGATGTGACCCTCGGGCCGACCGGCGTGCTTGCCGGCATGGAATCGGGCAGTGTCCTCGCTGTGCACTCCACAATCAGTACCGATGACTGCATCGAAATCGCGCGGGTGGCCGAGGCGATCGGCGTGCATGTGATCGATGCGCCTGTCAGCGGTGGCGGCGCGATGGCCGACGCCGGGCGGCTCACGGTCTACGTCGGTGGATCCGATGACGCCATTGCCCGCGCCCGTCCGGTGCTCGAAACTTACGGTGATACCGTGCTCCACATGGGACTGCTCGGGAGCGGGCTGCGGACAAAGCTCGTCAACAACGCGCTCAACGCCGCGCACTTCGCGCTCGCCCACGACGCACTCGCGCTTGGAGCTGCGCTTGGGCTCGATCCCGCCCTGCTTGGTGACGCATTGCGCAGTGGTAGCGGCCGGAGCTTCTCGCTCGAGGTGTTCGTCGGTCTGGGATCTTTTGTTGCGATCGCAGATCATGTGGGTCCGATCATGTCCAAGGACATCGACCTCTTCGAGCGGGAGTCGCGTGCCGCAGCGACTGAGTCCGGGGTGTTGCTCGACGCAGCAGACCGTTTCCTCGCGCTCCTCGACCATCCGCGCCTGAGCGACCTGCACGCATCGGGCGACGACCGATGACGCGCCCACTCCCCGGCACGCGGCCTAGCGTGGACACTCGAACGAGGTCACTACGTGCAGTCGAGCTGCTCGACCCAGGTGTGTTTTGGGCGGGCGAATGGCGCGAGGCAGTGGAGCGGCATCGTGATCGGGTGAACGCCGACGCTGACCTCCTCAATCTCGCGCCGCTAGTGATCTCGGTCGATGACGAAGTGTGGACGCTGTGCCGCGGTGAGCGCGGCATCGAAGCCGTTCCGGGGCGTCACGCGACCACGGAGATCGCACTCGACCGTGAGGCCTTTGCCGATCTCGTGCATGAACGTCGGACTGCGTTAGGCCTCGTGTTTGCTTCGAGGGCATTGGGTGACCCGGCGGCGAACGAGATCTTCTGCGGATGGGATCCCCTGCTGCGCTCGGTCCTCGATGGGCGAGGTATATATCGGCCCGGCGACGTCTCGCTTCAGGGGTATGACGGCGCACCCCTCGACCTCAACCAGCAGTTCCGTCTCGGTGAGCAACCGGGCATAGCAGCACACTTTCTCGCAGAGGCGGGATTCCTCCTCCTCGCTGGGGTCTTCTCCGATGCCGAGATGGACACCATCGATGCCGACCTCGCTCGGGCCGTCGGTGCCGCGCGGCCCGACGATGGGGAATCGTGGTGGGCGGTGACCCGCGCCGGCGACCGGTATCCGTGCCGAATCCTGAACTTTCAACGTAAGTCCGAAGCCTTACGCTCGATGTTCGAAGATCCTCGGTTCCTCGCGATCGGCGAGATCCTCGGCGACGGGCACCACCCGGGCGATCCGTTCGGGGAACACTTCGCTGCAGTCAACGCGGAGGGTCTCATCAAAAGGGTCGGTTCCGTCGAGGGGCTCGTGTGTCTCCCCTGGCACAAGGACTGTGACCGCGGGGGCCACTCGATGTACTGCTCGGGACTCACGATCGGGATCTGCCTGACGCCCGTCGACGCGCCGCACGGTGGACTCGATGTAATGGCCGGCTCGCACCGAGGAAACATCGCGCGCGTACAGATCGACCGCGGGCTCGATCTCCCGATCGTCACACTGCGGGCCGCGCGGGGTGATGTAACCGTCCATCTCTCGTGCGCGCTTCACCGCTCCACTCATCCGCTGAGCGAAGAACGTCGCGTCGCCTACACCGGGTTCACTTTGCCGCCGCGACCAGGTGAGGTGCTCGCGCCGAATGCCCAGCCGCGCCTCGAGCGTGAGCGTGCCGCCATCGGCGACTCCAGCAACCGCGGACGGTTCGCATCGGAGCTCGACCATCGGGTGGGAGACCCATGACCTCAGTGACGGTGGTGACGGGCGGAGCGGGAGCGATGGGGGTCGCGTGCGCTCGCGTCCTCGCGACCCGGACTGATGCTCTGCTACTCACGGATATCGACGAACGACGGGTGCACGCGGCCGCGGAGATGATCGGACAGGACGGTGGCGCAACGGTCCACCATTTCGTCGCCGACCTGGATGACGCTGGCGCGACCACCGAACTCGCGAACTACGCCGGCGCGCTCGGTGAGCTGCATGGGCTCGTGCACACGGCCGGGCTGTCGCCGTCGATGGCCGGGTGGCGGGAGATCCTGCGCGTCGACCTGATCGCCGTCGCACGAGTGCTCGACGCGTTCCTCCCGCTTGTCGTGCCTTCGAGCGCCGCCGTCTGCCTGGCGTCGGTAGCGGGCCACTTGGGGGAGTTCGACCCGGCGATGGACTCGCTACTCGAAGACCCACTTGCGCCGGACCTCGAGGCTCGGTTCCTGGCGGCGTGCGGCGCGGAGCCCGACTCCGGAGCGGTCTACCGGTTGGCGAAACGTGCGGTCATCCGGTTGTGTGCGCTCACCGCGGTCAGTTGGGGCCGTAGCGGCGGACGCGTGGTCTCGCTGTCGCCGGGTCTGATCGACACCGAGATGGGGCGGCTCGAGCTGCGCCAAAATCCGATCAAGAACTGGATGGCTGAGATCACGCCCGTCGGAGCGGGCCGGGGCGGGCTCGACACCGTGCTCCCTGGTCGGATTAGTGACATCGCGACCGCCGTCGATTTTCTCTGTTCGGACTCCGCGGCGTTCATCTCGGGGTGCGATCTGTTGGTCGACGGGGGATTGGTCGCGGCGATGGACCGAAAGGACAATTGATGAAGGAATCCGACGCGCAGGAGAACCAAGTGGACGAGGGCAGCGAGCACATTCGTCAGTCGGTGGCCGATGCCCGGACTGAGACCGGCCGTCGCCGGTATCGCGAGGTGATGGTGTCCGACGCCCCACCACCGCTCACGCCGTACCTCGACAAGGGCGTCGTCGACTCGGTGTTCGGCGAGCTGTGGGATCGGCCGGGACTTCCACGCCGCGACCGGCGCTGGATCACGCTCGCGTGCGTTGGCGCCGCGGCGGTTGATGAGCCGATCCAACAGCACGTCTATGCCGCGCTCGCCAGCGGCGACGTCACCCGCGAGGAGTTCCAGGAGTTCGTGCTGCATCTCGCGTATTACGCCGGGTGGCCGCGCGCGTCCGCGCTGGAGATGGCCTACTATCGGGCAATTGAGCGGATCGACGCGGCACCTCCGCCGAACGGCTGAGGACAGGCCGGCTCCGCACTGGAATGCGAGGACTGGAACCCTGCTTCGGCGCGAGGTTGGTGCGGTCGCGTCAGCACGTCTGCGCCTACGCTGTGGCCGATGGACGTGACCACTGCGATGCTGGCCGACTTTGCGCAGGTGCGTGAAGGCCTCTTGTTTGTTGCCTCCGGCGGTGTAACGCGTTGCTATCGCGACACGCTGCCGGGTCCCCTTGGCGTGATGCTCGCAACCGTGCTCGAGCTAGACAGTGTTGAAGCGGAACGCCCTCACGAGGTGCGGGTTGTCATCGTCGATGAAGACGGTGGTCAGATAGGCGAGATTGCCGGCGAAATCCAAGTAGGCGAAACCCAGATGATGATTGGCGAGAATTTGAATCTGCCGATCACCTTCGACCTTCGCAATATGCCGGTAGAACGGTACGGCTCAGTAGAAGTTCGTTGCTATGTCGATGGCGAACATCGGTGCACTCTCCCGATGTGGATCCTTCAGACGCCTGCCACCTAGTAACACCAGACTCGTTAGTCCCGTACCGGATCGCGACTTACTCGAAATCTGGAACAGGTTGCGGTGCTGGTGGACCTACATACTGCGCGCTCGGGCGTATGAGTCTGTTGTCGGCTGCTTGTTCGAGGATGTGCGCGCACCAACCGATAACGCGACTCGAGGCGAACGTCGGCGTAAACATTTCACGGGGTACGCCGCAGCGATCCATCACGATTCCCGCGTAGAACTCGACGTTTGTGTACAACGCTCTCCCCGGCTTCAACTCATCCAGAACTTCAATCGCCTT
>SHUZ01000060.1 GCA_009694415.1 Acidimicrobiia bacterium | reverse complement strand
TCAATTACACAATGGCGACGCGAGACAGTGATGTCATCGAGAAACACCACAGACTCGGGGTGGCGACCAACGGTGACCGAGTCCGAGTCGATTAGGTACATGCTGCCGGCGTTCGGTCCACGCTCGACCACCAACGAAGCGGTGCCGGGCGCCAAGGTTGCGGTTTGGGGATCGGGCGCGAAGTCGCCGCGAGCGTCGACGGGGTGGGCAGCGGTGGGTTCCTCTGCCGACGCGAGCTCGGAGCCACACGATGAACAGAACCTTGCTGCTTCCTCATTTCGATGGCCACATCGGCCGCAAAGCATGACAGCAGGCTACACCTGTACCGAAGGTAGAGGGTTTGAGCCCCCCTCAAGGGCGATCTCGGCACGTTCGAGGCCCTATAAGGGCCCGAAACGTGCCGAGATCGCCCTGGGGTCGGTCGGGATACCGCGGGTTACGCCTGGATTAAGGCTTGGTATTGCCCTCTGTCCATCAGCGCCTCGACCTCTGTTGGGTCGGCCATCTCAATCACGCAGATCCAACCCGCTCCATATGGATCGGAGTTGACCGCTTCTGGCGCATTTTCGAGGTCGCTGTTCACTTCGATCACAGTGCCAGTCACGGGCGAATAGATCTCTGAGACGGATTTCGTCGACTCGATCTCTCCGATCGAAGCCTTTGCAATGACCGCAAGGCCTACGTCGGGAACCTGCACGTACACGACGTCGCCTAGCGCGTCTTGGGCGTAGGCCGTAATTCCAATCACGGCGCGTTCACCTTCGACACGGACCCACTCGTGCTCTTCGGAGTACCGCAACTCCTCTGGAAGTTCCACAGCATGTCTCCTTAGATCAATTCGAAGCGCAGATTAGGCGCGTCCTAGAACGTCTGTTGGATTCGGTCAGCGATTTCCGAAACGACCTTGGAAGCTTCATCGGGTGAACCAGCCTCTACCCAGACATGCACGCACGGTTCTTCAGGGTCAGGCAGGACGAGTGTCCAACCTCCTTTGTTGAGAATCTTCACGCCGTCGATCAACACCGTTTCACTTCCCTTCGCCCACTCCAACGTTTCACGCATCACCGCCCCCTTACGCTCCCAAGGGGTTAGAACGACTTCATGCGCTTGATAAACCGGTGCGAGTCCGTCCACTACTTCAGACAACTTGCGGCCGGTAAGCGCGAGCATGTCGAGCAGAAAAACGAGCGTTGCGGCCGCGTCGAACGCAGGCAAGAACTTCGGCCAGATGAATCCACCGTCGGTCGAGCACGCAAAGTCGACTTCCTCTTCCGATGCCACTTCCATGAGATGAGCGCTCGACAACTTCGTCCATACAATCTCGGCACCCATCTTCGTAGCAATTCGTTCCGCTTGGGCAGTCGCTGCAACCGGTAATGCAATGCGTGCTCCGGGGGTCGCCTCCGCGACGAGGGTCACGACGCTGAGTAACGCCTGCGTGTCATCCAAGGCACGGCCGGTGTCATCAACCAGCATGCACCGCTCCCCGTCTGGGTCCATCACCATTCCAAGATCACTCGCTGAAGCACGAACGAGATCACACATTCGTTCGACCTGCGTTTCTCGGCGTTCTGGCCCTTCCAGGTTGACGCGCGTGGCAGCAAAAGGATTCACACCAAGCACATCTGCGCCCACTTTCGTAAGGACCGCGGGCATCACAAGCGATGCAGCTCCATACGAATAATCCAGCACCACCTTGAATGCGCGCTCCTGTAGCCGCACTTGGTCGATGTTTTTCTGCAGGCCAGCGCTGTAAAAATGCAACGCACGCGGTGGAAAGACGATGTCCCCGATATCGCCACCAAATCCACGCCGAAAATCCTCGCGTGCGAGCAGACGTTCAATCTTGCGCTGCGCCGCTTCGTCGATATCGCGGCCACCCTTGTCGAGGATGCGTATCTCCACATTGTTTGAATCGTCTGGCGCTAAGCGCACGGTGATTCCGCCATCGGCCATCGAGTTGCGCACCTGAAACCGCGTCAGAGGAACCGTTGCTAGTTCAATATCTTCGACATTGATACCAGCGAGATTGAGCGCTCCGATGATCGACCTCTTGAGCGCCCTTGCAGCACGACTCGTGTCACGGCTTGTGGTGACGACCGAACCCTTTTTCAATGAGGTCCCATACGCTTGCGCGAGACGGGTCGCAACATCGGAAGTGATGTCTACGTTTGCAAGACCGGATACGCCGCGGCGGCCAAAAAGCGTGCGTGCGCCTCGGCTTTCCCAGACGATCGAACTCGTAACAACAGCTCGGGGCTCCACTGTCTTGTGCGGATAAATCTTTACGTCCTGGTTGACGACAGCGTGTTCGCCAACGAAGCATTCGTTACCAAGGACAGCGCCTTCGTCGACAGTCGCATAGCTACGTAGGTCGCTCGAACGACCGATAACTGAGCCGCGCAACCGAACCGCTGGCCCGATATAGCAATGATCGTGAACAACTGAACGCACGATCGACGCGTCATGTTTCACGACTGTGTCGGCGCCCAAGACCGTGTACTCACGGATATGCGCGCCTGCTTCGATGCGGCAGTTAGCGCCGATGATGGCTGGCCCGTCAATCGTCGCGGCCAGATCTACGTCTGCGCCCTCTCCCAACCAAACGCCTTCGCGCAAACGAAACCCATCGATCTCTACCGAGACGTTCTGGTCGAGAATGTCCTTGTGCGCATTCAAGTAGGCATCAAGAGTTCCGACGTCTTCCCAATAACCGTCGACCACATGACCGTAAAGAGACTTACCGCTGCGGAGTATCGCTGGGAATACATCTGCCGAAAAGTCAACCGGCACGCCTTCGGGGATGAACTCGAATACATCTGGCTCTAGGACATAAATGCCGGTGTTGATTGTGTCGGAGAAGACTTCTCCCCATGTCGGCTTCTCAAGGAAGCGGTCGATGGATCCGTCGTCGCGCGTAATGACGATGCCAAATTCGACAGGATCATCGACACGCTTCAACGCGATTGAACCGAAGGAGCCAGAAGCACGATGAGCTTTGACGAAGGCGCCTAAGTCGACGTCGGTCAATACATCGCCAGCAATTACAAGAAATGTTTCGTCGAGTTCGTCGGCCGCATTGCGAACGGAACCTGCCGTACCGAGTGGCGTGTCTTCCGATGCGTATCGCATACGCACACCGAACTCGGAGCCGTCACCAAAATACGTGCGAATCTGATTGGCGAGGAATCCAACAGTGACAACGATGTCATCGAACCCATGTTCGACGAGTAACCGAATGATGTGCTCCATCATCGGCCGATTGGCGATCGGCATCATCGGTTTCGGTTGGTTGCTCGTGAGCGGTCGAAGCCGTGTCCCTCCGCCGCCAGCCAAGATGACAGCCTTCACGCGCCCGCACCTTTCCGTTCGCCAAGCGCCTGCCGCGCAAGCGGAACATACTTGAACGCGGCGTAGTAACTGAGACCGAGGCCACCAATCGTGAAACACCAAGTCGCGAAAACTAGGAAGTCGCGCAACAGCGAGGCGCTTAAAGAATCGACCAACAGAAACCCTGGGAGAGCAAACATCAAAGCGAGCGCACCGGCCTTCCCCACCCACTGCACTTCGATTCGGCGCACACCGACTGCGGCCAGCCCCACCGTTGCAATGCTTATGAGCGCCTCACGCCCAAGGATCAGAACACCTACCCAAATCGGCACGCTCCCGGACAACAGCAACCCAACGGCACCCGCGATGAGCAACACGCGGTCGGCGACCGGGTCAAGCACCTTGCCGAACTCGCTCCCCTGATCGAAATGACGGGCGATGTAGCCGTCGACCCAATCGGTTGCTCCGAGCAGTGCAAGAAGGAAGGCCGCCTCAATGCCGCGGTCTTCGCTCAGCAACAACCAAAGAAATACCGGAATGCACAGCAGGCGCGCGAAAGAAATCGCATTGGGAACGGTCCAGACGCCGCGATCATGGACGATATCGGGGACAGTCACCCCGACACCTTACGTTGCCAAGGTGAGGATCGCGGGTTCGAATCGTGGAGCGTCCGAAACGCTCCTGGATAGTCTTTTGGCGCGCGCCTTGCACTATCAGAAGTGCCACGCAGAGGCGTCGAAGATAAACGCAGATTACGCTCGACTGAATGAACTCTGACACGTTCGCTCGGTTCGCCGCCCGCGCGATCGACAAAACTACGTGGCGTTTAAAGCGCGTAGCGGAGCGGCTTTCTTCAAACCGGTCGGGCGACGCGTCATTCGATGACCAGCGCATCCGGCTTGAGCGTATCTAGACCGGGCTACTCGGAAGGCCTCTCGATGAAAGTGGCTACGAGTACTACCGGTCCCTGATCGGGAATGGCATGTCGTTAGAAGACGTGGCGATCCATCTCGCCGAATCCGACGAACACGAAAACCGGATCCTTCGCAAGCACCTCTAAATCACCGACCTCCGTACGGTCGCTCCCGAGCGGTATGTCGAAGTCCATCCTAAGGATGGCGGCGAGTTCGATTGGCTTGAGCAGCAGATCACCTGGCCTTGAGCCGCGCGTCGGAAACCGCAAGACCGCGAATTCACATCGGAGACATTGGAGAGGTTGATCTCGACGAGGAATTCGATGGAGTGGTCGCACTCTTCGTGCTATCCAAGCCTGCTGCTGGCTAGCGTCAGTCACCCGGGAGAATTGCATTGCCAGATTGCCAATCAGAACTCGTATTGGAGTGCGGCGCGTCCAGCCAAGATTGGAACAATGTGGGTTTGTGCGGCCGCGATGTGAGCCGGGTGATCGCGGTATGTCGCGTACCCGGTGGCATCGGCAAACTCTCCGACTACTGCGAATGAGGAATTGCCCTGATCGATTCCGACGTCTGATCCAACCCGGTAGTCGAGCAGCTCGGGTATCTGGGCGGGCAGTTCCTGTAAGGCCGTGCGCGCGGCTTCGATTGCATCTGCATCTGTACCGGGCTTCCACGTGAGCAATGAAACATGTCTGATCACAACAAACCTCCTAGATATGAATCGGTCCAGAACTGTCTCGTAACGATTGGATGCTATTCCTACCGGCGCGCACGGCGATTATCTCGGCACAGATTGCGATGGCTGTTTCTTCTGGGGTGCGTGAACCAATGTCGAGTCCTATCGGAGCCATAACACGCGCAAGCGCGGGATCTGCGACACCCGCTTCTCGCAACAACTTCACTCGTTCCTCGTGCGTTCGGCGTGAGCCCATCGCACCGATATAACCGACTTGGGTTTCAAGTGCCGCAGCGATCGCAGGGATGTCAAATTTATGATCATGAGTAAGCACGCAAATCGCGTCCTGCGGTCGCAGCTCGTCCGTCAAGGCCAACAGAAAACGGTCTGGCCACTCGTTTACGACTTCATCCGCCTCTGGGAATCGCGCCGAAGTCGCGAACGTGGCGCGCGCGTCGCAAATAGTTACGCGATAACCAAGGAGCTTTGCTGCGCGAGATAAAGCGGCAGTGAAACCGACCGCGCCAAAAATGATCATTCGTGGCGGTGGAGCGAATGTTTCAATGAAGACTTGAATGTCCTGCTCCCCCGCTTCGCCATTTGACCCGTAGTGACGAACCGAAGATGACCCCGCAGCTAGTTCACCGAGCGCATCACGCTCAATGATGCGATCAATCTCTGTGTTTCCTAACGAACCCAACGCTTTGGCACCAGCCGCGACGAGCAACTTGGAGCGAACACCTTTGCCGGTGATGATGGTTGCGAGCGCACATGGCCGCCGCTCGCGTAAAGAGTGAGCAAGCGTGTCGAAAATCAGTGTGGAGTAAGTGCCTTCGTTCACAGTTACCAGTCCAGTGGTTCTACAAACAAGTGCACCGTGCCACCACACGTGAGTCCGACCGCAAAAGCTTCGTCATCGGTGTAGCCGAAGGTGATCACTCCGCTGGGGCGCGTCCCGTTCAGCACGGCAAGTGCTTCTGCAACGACGGCTCCCTCTACGCAACCGCCAGATACGGAACCGGCCACTTCGCCGACCTCGTTTACAACCATCACCGCGCCGGGTTCGCGCGGGCCGGAACCCTCAACCGCTACAAGCCTTGCGATCGCAACGCGTTTACCGTCGGTTCGCCAGCGTTCTACGTCATCAAGAATGTCTTTCATCAAGGCCGGATCTTATAAGCCAAGCGCTGCGCCTTCGGCCCGCGGATCAGTTGCAACTGCGTACCCCTGGGCCTCAACGCGAATTGCATGTGCATGCCCCATACTGCTGTCGTGTCGCGGTGCACGGACCACGTTGTGTCCCCGTGAGGTGAGGCCATCGATTACACCCTCATCCATTCCCTTCTCGGCGCGCAGGGTCCAGTCGCCAACGTCAACTCGCCAACGCGGTGCATCGATCGCCACCTGGGGATCGGCATCGTCGTCGATGACGGCGCTCAACACTTGCGCATGCACCTGCACTTGCGCATCGCCACCCATCGTTCCAAAAACAAGACTCGGTGAACGATCAGTCAGAACCATGGAAGGGATCAACGTGTGCATTGGCAACTTAGAAGGCGCCATCACGTTCACACTGGATGGGTCGAGCGAGAAAGAGGAGCCTCGATTGTTGAGGTTGATGCCCCATTTCGGAACGTGGACCCCGGAACCGAATGCGAGAAAGTTGGATTGAATCAGGCTCACGAGTAGCCCATCCGAATCCGCCGCGCAGAGGTAAGCCGTTCCACCGTTTTGCCGATGACCGATTATCGGATTGTTGGCGAGGTCGAGATCGATCGCTGCGCGCCGTTTTGCGATGAAATCATCTGCAAGAAGATCGGCAGGCGGCGCGCTCATGTGTTGTGGGTCGCTTACATGGGCATCTCGATCGGCCAACCCAAGTTTCACGGCTTCAACCATCACGTGAGCGCGCGTAACGGCGTCCAAAGTATTGAAGTCGAAGCCTTCAAGAATTCGCAGGATCTCGAGAGCACTAACGCCCTGCGTGGGAGGTGGGAGTTGCGCAACTTGGGTGCCGCGGTAATTTGCCAATAAAGGTTCGCACCACTCCCCCGCGTGTGCAGATAGATCGGATACCTCCATAAGACCGCCGTGCTCATGAAGCGTTCGAACGATGGAACTTGCGATTGAACCTTGGTAATAGTCGGTTGGCCCGTGCGCTGCAAGGCGCTCGATCAAGGTTGCCAGTGCGGGCTGGTGCAGGACTTCACCAGGGTGAGATGCGCCATACACGGCTTGCCATGCGTCGAACTCGGCATAGAGCGGCGCGTACATTTCGCACGCTCCCCCGCCGAACACCGACAGTTCGAAACCGTCACGCGCGTGACGGATTGCATCGTCAGCAAGATCCCCGAATGTTCGAGTCCCCCACCTTTCTAAGAGGTCGAACCATCCCGCTACGGCACCGGGAACCGTGACCGACTGAGGGCCGACGACAATCGCATCGTTTCCATGTCGATCGCGCACTGCTTCGAGTGAAGCCGAGGCCGGCGAGCGACCTGATCCCAGGTAACCGTTCAGCGCGCCGTCCCACACGATCGCGAAGAGATCTCCTCCGTAACCGCAGTAGTACGGAGCGACAACACCGAGCACGAGGTTGGCGGCGACAATCGCGTCTACCGCGTTACCACCACGCGCCAACTCTGCTAAGCCTGCTTCGGATGCGAGGTAGTGCGGCGTTGCGATCGCTGCTTGCGTGAAGCGCTTCGCTGTTGCGGTCACCGAACGGACGATAGCCGTCACGCCCTTGTACAAGCACACCGTCGTGACCGATTACTGCATAGGTCTAAACAACTTGTTCGCCGCGGTGGGCGTGTCGCATGAAGCGAGCTTCTTCGAGTAGTTCCTTGCGCACATCGCTACTCCACCACGCGATGGAATGATTAGTCACGCCGACAATGCCGCTTCCCGATAACGTCAATACCCTATGCACCTTCAGTATTTGGGTACCACCGTGCCTGCAGGGATTGCAGTGACCACCCACAGCGAGTTGGCCCCTGACACCGAGACGACCACGTGGTTGGTCGAAAACACAACGCCTCAACCAATCGCTGTCGATCGTGTGCAACTGCGGTGGAAGGTGGTCGGACAACCGCAGATACGAATGTTTCGGCACGGCTATCAGTCTTGGTCTGCAAGCGGCGGTGCGACTCTCGGTACGGCAATCGATCCTTCGCGTACACCAGGGTCTCTCGCGCTGGTACGCGGAATGCACCATGCGGATCCGGCCATCGCTGGCCTTGGGGAGTTGCGCAGTGAATTGGTAACCGTAGTTGCCGACGACGAGAGCGCGGTGTGTCTGGGCTTCGATGGCGGCGATAGACATGACGGCACGTTTCGCATAACCGGAAATGAACTGGAGGCCGAAGTGTTCTTCGGCGGCGCGGTATTCGCTCCAGGTGAACGTCGTGAAATGCACCGCTTGCGCATCACCCAAGGTGCGTGCAACGAGGTTTCGCGACTACTCGATGTGTGGGCAACATGGGCCGGCAAGTGTTCCGGTGCACGTATAGACGCGCCATACCAAGTTGGTTGGTGTTCGTGGTATCAGTACTTTCACGATGTCACGGAAGCCGATGTGCGTGACAACCTGGCGGCGGCGGCCGATTGGCCGATCGATGTGTTTCAGCTGGATGACGGCTACCAGGCTTGCATCGGCGACTGGCTATTGCGCGCAGACACGTTTCCCACGCCACTCGAAGAACTCGCCGCGGACATCGAACGCGCTGGTTACGTACCGGGGATCTGGCTGGCACCATTCTTGTGCGCTCCCACGTCTCGCATCGCAGCAGAGCATCCGGAGTGGGTGGTGCAACTCGCACCGGGCAAGCCGCTTATAGGGATGGTCAATCCAGGTTGGGGCGGGACCACTTGGGCGTTGGACACATCGAATCCTGAAGTACTTGCACATCTTGAGTCACTTGCCGCGACCCTTGTAGGCATGGGGTGGCGATATCTGAAACTCGACTTCACATATGCGCCATCACTACCTGGACTCTGGCATGACCCATCGATGACACCGGCGCAACGCGTGCGTGCTGGCTACGACGCGATCCGGCGGGGTGCCGGTGACGATGTATTCATCTTGGGTTGTGGGGCGCCGCTAGGCGCGTGCATCGGCGTGGTGGATGGGATGCGTATCGGCGCCGATGTTGCGCCCCACTGGGGTACAGCCGAACTCGAGTGGCGGCCACCCGGCTACGAAGATTGCGAACCTGCGACAGTCAATGCGTGGCGCAACACGCTCTCGCGCTCTTTCATGCACCGACGCCTCTGGGTGAACGACCCCGACTGTTTGATGTTGCGCACCCAAGACACTTCCTTGACCGAAGACCAGATGCACGCCTGGGCGTACGCGGTCGCGATGTCGGGCGGAATGGCACTCATCTCGGACAACCTCGCCCTGCTCGATAGCGACGCTCGCAAATTGTTAGATGAAGTTATAGAGATTGGGAGGAAGGTCGATGCTGCATCTATCGCAGGAAACGCACCGCAATACCCCAACCTCCTAGATGGACCAACGTAGCAACGTCAACAAGGTGTTCTAGCGAAAACAACAAATGGCCTTCTGCGAACTCGTCGATTAATGGAACCACGGCCGCGATCGTGCTCTCGATGTGTGTAATTACAGCCAATATTCATGAGATATAATCGCTCCCCGTCCGCAACACTAAAATAGGAGATTTGGATTGCATTGGTCCACCCGCCTGCGGCCGAGGACTCTCTGGGCCCTTCGATCGTTGGCCTGCATTCCCCCGTATCTGCGCCACCGCGTCGCCGAAAGTCTCCTTCGCCGACCCGGACAGCCTGGACCTGCCGCGGAACACGTACTGCAATACCTAGTGAGTTCGACGTTGGCCCAACGCCAAGAAGTTCAACCGCGCAAAGATCCTCGGAGCGCGGAAATAGAGGGGCCGAAAACCGCCAAGTCTCGGAAACCAGTACTAGTCGGGCAAGCAGACTTTTTCTACAAAGGGCAATATCGTCAATTTGTAACTCCCACAATGGGTGCGTTCGCGATGACCGCCCCCCAGGTTCTCTGCGCCACTAGCGCCTGCCCAAAGGGACTCCTCTGGGCGCGGCGACGTAAAACTGTTGCGGCAGTGCTTGGTGGACACTCCGATCTCGGCGCTACTCCGATCGTCGTGCTTAACCGCGAGGCATTAGCGCTTGCGGCCTTTCTTCCAAGTTGGGACTCGCCGTCCGCGCTAAAAGAAGTGCGTGCTTGGCTCAGCGGAGCCAAGCCAATTCCGAATCACTATTTGGAACTCATGCGAGGCGGCAGAATCGACGGCGAAAAGGGTGTACGAAATACGCGAGTCCGCGAGGGCATAGGCGCAACGATCGAGATGATTGATGCGGCGCTAAAAACGCGTCACCTTGCGCTCCTCGCCCTCCACCCTCACGACCCTGACGCAATGGGACTTCACCTAACGATGTTCTCGGTCGACGCGCTCGACGCGGATCAACTAGAGATTCAGTATTCATTAGAGCCAGAAATACTCGCGGCGTATCGCTTGGCTGCGACTGAGACTGAAGCGTTTCTCTTTTTCTTGGCTGGAGGTACTGAAGAAGCGTTCACGCAGTGCTCGCAGAACCTCTTCGTCAAAAAGGCGCTAGACCCGACCCCACAGCAGAACGTTGTAACGAGCTCCGAAGATGAACCGTTTTGCGGCCATCCACTAAGCGACTTTTTTGCTGACCAATTTGAGGCAATCCAGATCACTGCCTCCGCAGATGGAGTTCCCGGGGCCTCACCAAGAAATGGTCAGATTGGAAGTGTCGGTGTAATTCGTTTTCGCTCGGGTCGTGCTTATCTCCTAATTCCATATCACCCTGGTAACGCAATTCACGGGCATGCTGCAAAACTTTGGTCAAACCGTTTCAGCACCGTGATGGTCTCTGATGATCACACTCATCTACGGCGCCTCTCCCTGTCGGGCAGGACGCGCACCGAAGGCCATGAGAGCGTGGTGCACAAGTTTAAGGATGCCGCTGGTTTGTTGGAGAACGGTGACGAGACAGGCGATGGGAAATCCAAAAAGCCTGTCTACTGGTTTGTAATGCGAATTGATGAAGTCACTTGGGAGAGAGAACCTGTTTCGGCAAACCAACTCATAGCCGAGCGCGCTGTCTGCACTATCAATGCTGGGGGCGAGGGGCAGCACACCAAGAAGCCTAAATACTTTGATACCGCGTCTGCTTCAGAATATGACGTATTGCTTCAACATCACCGCGAGGCAGAGGGACGACCTACTGATGAAACGGGGAACGAGCGCGAAAACTGGCTGATTGCAATCGAGGGACCCCTTGTCAAACGGTT
>SHUZ01000059.1 GCA_009694415.1 Acidimicrobiia bacterium | reverse complement strand
ACAAAGCCACGGCCTTGTTCATAACCGCTGGCATCGGCACCGAAATCCGCCCGCGTTAAACACGCTTCCGCGGAACCGCCGACAAAGGCTAGGCCGGTATCAGCGAGATTACCAGTACCGTGGAAATCGCCGCAAAACACACCTTGTGATCGCGAAAGACTGACCGCGCTAGCGAAGATAGTTGGGTCGCGTCGTCCGTCTGGCGCCCGAGACGTTCCGCGTTACCTACGGTATGGCTCACTGCCAACCCCACTACACCCACCGTAAATACGAAAGGTATTACCGATTTCCACAACGGAAGGCCGCCGACGAATATCACGGCCCCGTGAGCCAAAACGGAGGAAGCCATCACGACTAACACGAGCCGGTTCATAGGGTTCGCACCAGTGGTGACTCGCGCGTAGTAGGTGGAGATAGAGGCGAGCGCGTCAGTAGGAAGGTCGTCGCTCTTGGTCTCCCGAACCTGCACATCAAACATCATGTCGAACCAGAGCACGGCTAACAAAAACCCCGAGCAAACAGCGCAAATCGTTCGCAGGTCCATATCCGAAGTCTCGCGCGCAGTGACACCGTTGGACGAAATCATGTACCAGGTGCCACGATGCTTTTTATGCCGAATCGAAATCACGAAGTCCGATGAAGAAGCCGACGCGTGTCGCGATACTCACGGCAATGCAGATCGAACTTGATCCCATCGTGCACAAGCTCAGCCTGACCACAACCGAAGAAGGCGTCTACCGCGGCAACTTCGGAACGATCGAAGTAACAGCGTTACTCACCAACATGGGCATGGCCGCAGGAGCCGCTGCGGCAGAAAAGGCAATCGCCTTCGGTGTAGACCGCGTGCTTGTCGTGGGCATCGCTGGCGGACTTATGCCCGATACCGCTACAGGAACGGTCATCCGTCCCGAGATTGTTTTCGACCGCGCAAAAGGCACCGAATACCGTCCGCTCTGGCCAGACGGCATCAAGGCGAATGGCATCCTCAGCAGCGGCGACGGCTTCATCACCGATGACGCGGTGCTCGATGCCATGCGCAACGACGGCGTGATCGCTGTAGACATGGAAACCGCTGCCGTAGCTGCCACTTGCGATAACGCGGGCGTGGCGTGGTCCGTCCACCGCTCCATCAGCGACCGTCCAAGCGATGGACTCCTCGACGAGGCCATCTGGTTCTTCACTCACCCTGACGGCAGCGCAGACCCCGCCGCGCTCGCTGAGTATTTGAGTGGAGACCCGCTGCGCGAAGGACGCCTCGCACAACTTGCCCGCGACACCGAGATCGCGACGAATGCTTGTGCCAACGACGCTATTGCAACTCTCAGATAGAGAGCAACGTCATAGTCGCCTCGACGATCACCGACAACCCGACGATGATTGTGATCCATGACATCACCGCCCGTCGATGAACCATTGCCTTCGTCGTAAATGCCGTGAATCGCTGCAACGCCCGTTCGGAGCGCGTAGTCCACAAGATCAGTGCGAGTGGGATTCCAGTCGCCAGCGAGGCGTACAAAAATAGACCCGCTACGCGTCCACTAATAGAAACTGAACTGGCCGCCAATGCGAGCGATGCGAGTACCGGACCCTGGTAGTCGGCCACAACAATTCCTGCGACGAAAGACTGCGTAGGTTTTAGTGCGCGCAGCCGTTCCAACGCGTGCGGTATTTCTGGGATCGGCTTGCGAGGAGGTCTACGCACAAGCAGACCAAACACGACAAGAGCAAAGCCCAGAAAAAATTGAATCCATATAAACGACTGGCCGAGATTTGAGAGCGGGTCGACTCTCCCGCCAAGAAGCGCGCCCGCCCCGAAGACCAGACACGTCTGAATGAGAAACGCACCGCAAAGGAACGCATAGCCGTTCGCGCGTGGTCGCTCGCCGCCCATCACGATCAGCACACCCATCAAAGTGATCGGCTGCGTGCCACTTATGAGACCGCACACAACAAGCGTGCGCGCCAGGTCATCCATAACAGGCTCTTTTATTCACCGACAGCTGATGTACCAGCACGCTCTCAAACTTCTATGTGGTCTAGTAATGCACCGGAACGCTATCGAGTGCCACTATGGCCGCCACCCATCCAACGCCAGATGATGGCGTTGATCAACCAGACTTACCAGTGAGGGCCAACGATGGAAACACTTTCTCGCAACTTCGCAGGACTCGACCGCCAATTCGCACCCCTGGGCGTGGGCACATGGGCGTGGGGCGACAGTGCCACCTGGGGCATGGGCAGTTACGACTCCTCCTTGACCGAGGCCACCATCGCGGAAGCATGGCAAGCATCGCTCGATGCTGGCATCGCGCTTTTCGACACTGCCGAGGTTTACGGCAAAGGCGAGAGTGAACGCATCATTGGCAGGTTGCTGGCTGCCGAACCAGCACGGCGATCATCTGTCGTACTTGCAACCAAGTTCATGCCATCACCATGGAAACTCAACGTCCGCGGTGCGCTACGCGACGCGCTCGCTGCCTCGATTGATCGCCTTGGTGTCGACTGCGTCGACCTCTATCAAATCCACGGACCAATAAGCCTGCGCTCACACAACGCTCTCGCAGACGCGCTTGCAGCAATAGTCGCCGACGGACTCGCTAGCGCCGTAGGCGTCTCGAACTATTCAGTGAAAGAGATGACTTCCATGCATGGCGCGCTGAGCGCGCGGGGCTTACCTCTTGCATCAAATCAAGTTGAGTACTCCATGTTGCGGCGCCGGCCCGAGACGACCGGTTTGCTTGAAGCCTGCGGTCGCCTCGGCGTAGTGCTTCTCGCATATTCGCCAATCGGACAAGGCCGACTCACCGGCAAGTATTCCGCTACCAACCCGCCGCAAGGTCGGCGCAGCTTCTCCGACCATCCCATGGAACAGATCGCCACCGTTATTACCGAACTGCGTCGCATCGGCGAAGCTAACGGCGGACGCACTCCCAGCCAGGTTGCGTTGCGCTGGTTGATTGATAAGGGCGCCGTTCCAATCCCTGGAGCGAAGAACGCAGCGCAAGCGACGGAAAACGCTGGCGCGCTCGGATGGACATTGTCCGGCGACGACCTGGCCGCACTCGATCAGGTGTCTCTAGTTGGAACGCGCACGCTTCAAGGGCGCGTCTGGCAACACGGATAAGTCGAACTGCTGGGTACCCGGGTCGTCTACTGCATCCCCGGGTAAGCATCGACGGCAGCCAGTAATTCATGACGTGCATGTGCGTCAAGGAAAGACGACAACACCGAGTTGCGCGCCACAGCGCGCATTTCTTCTGTGGTCATTGCCAACGCTTGTGCGGTCTGTATGTAGTTCTCTGCGATGTAACCACCGAAGTATGCAGGGTCATCAGAGTTGATCGACACACGTAGTCCACTTTGCAACATTGCGCGCAAGGGGTGCTCGCCGAGCGACGGGAACACGCGCAACTTCACATTGGACAATGGGCATACCGTGCACGGGACTTGTTCAGCAACAAGGCGATCTACCAACTCCGGATCTTCCATTACCCGCACACCGTGGTCGATCCTGCTTGCGCCCAACATATCGATGGCCTGACGGATGTAATCAGGAGGCCCTTCCTCGCCAGCATGTGCGACGGTAAGAAACCCCGCAGCACGCGCACGGTCAAAGACCGCCTCGAACTTCTCTGGCGGGTTACCAGACTCTCCCGAATCGAGGCCGACGGCAGTAATAACACCGCGGAACTCCAACGCCTCCTCGAGCGTCGCCATAGCGGCATCTGCATCAAGATGCCGCAGGAAACACATTATGAGGCGCGACGAAATACCAAATTCGCGTTCTCCCTCTTCAAGGCCACGGGTAATACCCGCCACAACCGTCCCGAACGAAATACCGCGATCTGTATGCGTTTGTGGATCGAAGAAGATCTCGGTGTGGAGAACGCCATCGGCCGCAGCACGCGTTAGATATTCCTGCGTGAGATCGGCGAAGTCGGCTTCGGTAACCAAGACGGAGCATCCTGCGTAATAGATATCGAGAAACGATTGCAGATCATCGAAAACGTAAGCCTGGTGCGCTTCTTCGACATTCGCAAACGGCAACTCCACACCATTCCGCTGAGCCAACTTGAACATCAACTCCGGCTCAAGCGTTCCTTCAATGTGCAAGTGCAATTCCGCTTTCGGCAACCCGCGCAGCCACTCTCGCATCGCCTCGTCAAGCGTCTCGTCAAGCGTCTCGTCCATGATCGCATCGTTACACACGAACGAAGTCATGCCCTATGCATCTGCATTAGCGTCATCGATTCAGCCACAGGACAGCAAGGGGTCAGCGATATGTTGCGTTACGGAATGATCGGGTGCGGCCAGATAGCCCAAGCGCACGCCGCTGCGTTCCGATTCCTCACCGATGACGGTGTGGCCGAGTTGGTAGCGGTGGCCGATCCCGACCCCGAGGGCATCGAGCGCGTCGCGCAGATAGCGGGAACTGTGAGGCATCGATTCGCCGACGGCCACGAGTTGATCGCCAACCCTGATGTCGATGTTGTAGTAGTTGTCACACCAACACGTTTTCACCGCGACTTGATTCTTGCGGTATGCGATGCCGGCAAGCCGTTGTTCGCTGAGAAACCCCTGGCTCCCAACTACGCGGCGGTCGTAGAGGTCGTGGACGCCGTAAGTGCGGCCGGAATACCTGCTCAGGTCGGTTTCCAGTCGCGCTTTCATCCCATCATGCGGCATCTCCACGAAGCAGTTGCAGACCGGCGCTACGGCGAACCAATGGGATACATGATTCGGGATGACCAGTTTTGGCCGACCGGTGCCGTGGTCGATGGCCACACGACCTGGAGGTCGCAAGCTTCCGAAGCGGGCGGCGGCGCGTTGCTCGAACATTCCATTCACTCGTGTGACATTGCATGTTGGTTGTTTGGTCCAGTGCGCCGAGTCCACGCTGTAACTCGCAGTGTGTTCGGTTACGACGTCGAAGACACCGCCGCGTTGACCATTGAGCACGAAAGTGGCGTCGTTGGCACATTGCTTACGATCTTCAACGGAGTGCAGGACCGTGAAGAGCGACGCACGGAACTGTTTTTCGAAACCGGTGCCGTGGAAGCAACTACAGACTTCATCATCGGCGCCCCCGAAGACGGGCTTCTCGTGAAGGGCGCAACTGGGCCTGCAACACGCATCGACCCCGAAGAACTTCGCCGGTCCACATTCGCAGCCGACGGCATAGACCCCGACCGCGAATTGTTCGTTTACCAATACCTCGCACACCGCGCGTTCGCGTCATCGCTGGTGGCTGGAACCGTGCCATCACCCAACTGTTCTGACGCGTTGGAAGCGCACCGGCTTGTGGAGGCCGCATACCGCAGCGCAGCCCTCGGCACACCAATAGCAATTGCCGATCTCTAGGCGCGCCAAGAAGTCCGCGCCTCGGCCACCTCGCGTAGGGTCGCGCCATGACCTACTTGCTCATTCACGGTGGCGGATCTACTGCCCGTTTCTGGGATCGGCTTCTCCCCCACCTCGACGCGCCTGCATTGGCAATAGACCTTCCCGGTCGCGGTGCGCACCCAGCCGACCTCGCATCGATCACGGTTGAAGATGAAGTTGCATCTGTCGTAGCCGACGTGAAGGCAGCGCTGGCCGAAGACCCGATCATTTTGGTTGCGCACTCTTCGGGCGGACTTGTGGTTCCTGGTGTTGTAGCCGCGCTTGGAGATCAGGTGGAACACATCGTGATGACCGCTGCGTTGATTCCGCCGGAGGGAGGTTGCGGGCTAGATGGTATGCAACCGCGTCACGCAGAAGGTCTACGCCTAGCCCTAGAGGCGACGCGCGCGAACGGAACAACGATCACATTGCCGGGGCCACCCGACGACTCGGAACCGTTCCGCACCGCTTACGGAGGCGACCCTCTCGATGACGAAACGCCCGCGTTCGTCGTGGACCCTGTTCGTCTAGTGACAGACATGGTCTTCCACTACCTGCAACCGATTCATTGGACACATGTAGGCGACGTACCTGTCACCCACATCTGCAACGACCGAGACCGACCGATTCCACTTGCACTTCAAGAAGAGATGATCGCTCGCTTGCCGGTTCCACCAACGGTTGCGCATTTGGACGGCAGACACGCTCCAGCCATCACAAATCCAGCCGCCTTCGCCCAAATTCTTGCGAACTGTCCCTCTTTGAGTGCCCCACCCCCGTCCTAATCTGACGGAGCACTTCCGCCACGCCTTGCACGAAGCCGCTGGACAGAACCGTTGGACCCCCGAGGTCACTGTGACCCTTATGGAGTTGCTGCCGCCGTCAAGGTGGGGAGACGTTGTTCGCCGTTCCGATCTGGATGCTCTAGAGGCCCGTATGGATCTGCGCTTTCGCATCGTCGACGCCCGATTCGAAACCATCGATGCCCGGTTCGACGCGCTGGAAATCCATATCGATCTGAAACTTGAAGCCACGATCGAGAAGGCCCTAAACCGATCCATCCGCTGGATTGTCGGGACGATGATCGCCTTGACCGGGCCATCGGTTGCCGCTGTCGCCCTCATTACGAACCTCGACTGAGGCGCGGTCGCTCTACATGGTTTCTATGCCACACTTAGTGGCTTGACCGCGACCCTTCAACCAGTCGTTTCTTCGGTGGGTCGCATACCGATTTATACCCCTCCACGGCTTCGCGGGCGACTGCACCAGGGCGCGTTATGGATGTCGCTCGTCGGCTTGGTCATCTTGGTCGAGAGCGCTAAAAGCGGAATTGCCCTGGCAGCAGCATGGATCTACGGATGTGCAGCAGTTGCTCTGTACCTAGTGAGTTCGACATATCACGTATTCGCGCGCGGACCACGCGCCCGCAAAATCATGCAGCGTGCAGATCACTCAATGATCTTCGTATTGATCGCTGCATCCTTCACGCCGGTTGTACTGCTCGCTTTGAGCGGACCATGGCGATGGACGTTGCTCGGAGCCGTATGGCTGATCGCCATCTGCGGCATCGCGATCAAGTGTTTCGCTCTCGAGCGGTTCCCCCGACTAGGTGGAGGCCTTTACATCGCACTCGGCTGGCTAGGAATTATCGCGGCCCCCACGCTGCTCCACCGGCCGCTCGTCGGGGCGTTGTTCCTTGCTGGAGGTGTGCTCTACACGGTAGGAGCTGCGCTATTTGCAAAAGAAATACCCCGTCTAAACCCCGGGTGGTTCGGCTACCACGAGGTTTGGCATACGTTCGTCGTGGTAGCTGGGGTGTTGATGTTTGTTGGCAACTTCATACTTGTGAGTCGCGCGTAACAGCTCACGACATCGCTTGGTCTCCCAGCCATGTCGTAGTTCGAGATTCACACACAGCGCCCTTCAACATTAGGCCACGTCGTACGACTCCAGTTTGGGCGATGCCATCTCCGATTGGAAGCGTTCAAACAGCCATGGCCATACCGCTGGCACCCCGCGATCATCGAGATACCAACTGCTGCAACCGGTCGTCCAAATAGTCTTGCGCGCGGCCTCTACGCGTTCGGCTTCGAACGTATCCATCGCAATTCGAGTAGCACATACCTCTCGATTCTCGCCTGACTTCAACAGTTCGATGAGTTGCAGGATGTACGAGAATTGCAGCTCGGCGACTTCGATTAGGGAGAAGTTTCCTACGGGTCCGTTAGGGCCGTTGAGCATAAAGAAGTTTGGAAAGTCCGGTATCGAGATCGAAAGGTATGCGTTCGGCCGCGCGGCCCATTCCTCGTTCAACGTGCGGCCATCACGGCCCACCACTTTCATCGGACGCATAAATGCATCCACTTCGAATCCCGTCGCAAGCACGAGCACATCGAACTCATGCAGTGTGCCGTCCGCGGTGCGAACACCCCCGCTCTCGACCCGTTCGATTCCCGATGTCACTAGTTCCGCGTTCGGTTGTTGAATCGCATCGTAGAAGTCGGGAGAGATGATCAAGCGCTTGCACGCCGCTCGGTAGTCCGGCCTTAGGCGCTCGCGCAGCACGGCGTCGGCCACGTTCTCCTCTAGGTTCGACCGGCATGCGGCTTCGATCATTTGGATTTCGGGCGACTGCGCGTCCACTACCGCCTTCGCAAAACCGCCGAACAATACCGAAAGCGAGTCATGCATCTGCTCAAGTTGTTCTGGATGGGCGCGGAACTGTTCCTTCTGGGCATCGGTGAAGGATGGATTCGTTTGGGGCATGATCCACTGCGCGGTGCGCTGGAACAAGGTCAGTTCTGCCACCCTTTTTACTAGAGCTGAAGTGATCTGCACTGCAGTCGATCCGGTCCCGATGATCCCAACCCGCGCACCGTCCAGTTTCACCGAGTGATCCCAACGCGCGCTGTGAAACCAGGCGCCATCGAAGGTATCTATGCCATCGATGTCTCCGAACTTCGGGCGATGCAAGACACCGGTAGCTGCGATCACGACATCAACTTCGTCGCGGTGTCCTGCATGTGTTTCTAGATGCCACCTGCCGTCGTAAAACTCACAAGTAATAACCTCGTCATCAAAACGAATGGATGTATCCACGCCGAAGTCACGGGCGACGTCTTCGAAGTAGGTACGAATCTCCTCGCCCGGCGAGAACACATGGCTCCACTCGGGATTCGGTGCGAAGGAATAGCAATACAGCTGAGAAGGGACATCGCAGGACAGTCCCGGATATGTGTTCTCTCGCCAAGTGCCGCCGACGCGCTCTCCCTTCTCGTAAATCGTAAAGTCGGTGAAGCCCGCGCCGGTCAACTTGATGGCGCTCAGTATCCCGGCCATCCCCGCGCCGATAATTGCGAACCGCAGTGGCCTCACGGATCGATCCGCTCCCGAAGGATGGCTACGAAGTCGTCTTCGAGACCAAGCGCTCCTTGAACACTCAGGTGGCGACCGTCTTTATAGAGCCATGCGTCGTCAATATTCGTTGCACACGCCTTTGCCGAACAGATTTGATCTATGAAGTCAATGCCGGTACTGCTCGGGACTTCAGAGATCGCTCTCTGCTCTGCATCGAGCGCAGGGGTCCTGAACTCTGTTACCGAATCGCGTGATTGCGTGGTTCCGCACGACCGGGGCGAGAGGTAGAACCGAACCGCAGCGCACCCTCGAGTGTCCCACTCGAGCCACTGAGGGACGGTGTGGATGACGACCACTGGAATACCAGCAGCGTTAAGTCGATCAAGTGTCCTTGTCAGGCCCCGCGTCCAGAGGCTGGCCTTGTCGCGAGGCGATCTTGCGACATGGCCTGTCACCGGATCCCGGAAAAACACACCGGCGCTACGCAGATAAATAGGGGTCGATGCAGCTAAAACGACCGCCGCCGGCGGGTCCGCCAAAAGGCTGGTCATCGTGTCTGCCACGAAGCGCTCGCAGACATCCCACCTCCCGGCAGAGCCCGTGACCCTCAGGTCGATGAATGGACACGTTGGGAACGTCCCTACCGAGAAGTCGTAGCCGAGTGCATTGGCCGCACGGGACGCGGGTTCGGTGAAATGGCCAGCGTTCGAGTCACCGAGCAGCACGATAGTTCCAGGAGATCCGGCAACAGTCCAGGTACACGCCACTGGCTGGTCGCCTAGCGACTTACCGCGGTTGCAACCGCGCACTCGGTCGGCATGGCTTACGCTACTTGCGTTCAGAAGTGCTTTCGTTGAGCCTGACGCGGGCGGGTCGGGAGCATACAGGAGAATGATGCAGGCGACTACCGGCACTAAGACACATACGCCAGCGAGACCGAGCGCCCTTCGGCCGCGCCACGCGTCGTTGGACCGGATCGGACTCTCGACGAACCGCCAGGACGCCCAAGCAACTGGCAATGATATTGCCGCCGCAATGAGCTTCGCGCTGTCTTGCGTTGGCCACAACGCAGCAGCAAACACGATAAGCGGCCAGTGCCAGAGGTACCAGCTGTAGGAGATGTCGCCGATTCGGGTGCAGGGTCTGAGGCCGAGGAGGTGCGTGACTCCGGACCTACTAGCGGTACCCGCTGCGATAAGAAGGCTCGTTCCGATCACCGGCAGCAGTGCCGCAACCCCGGGATAGGGCGTGCCCTCTCCGATCGCCATAGCCCCGGTACCGACCATCAACGCTCCAACAATGCCCAGCGCGATTGCCGGGCCACGGCGTAGTCGCGCTAAGAGAACCGTAGCGAGGCTCAATAGTGCGCCTGCGGCGAATTCCCAGGCACGCGTCGCAGACATATAAAAGGCAAACCGCGAGTCAATGGAAATTCCACCAACGGTCACATTGGCCGACGTCGCATACAGGCAGAGCAAGAAGGAACCGACAGCAAGCCCACCAATGATCACTCCGGCGACGAGGTGTGGATGCGAACGCGGCAGCACTTTACGACCCAATGCCAAGCTTGCGACGAGCAGGATCGGGAAGACCAAGTAGAACTGTTCCTCAACCGAGAGCGACCAGGTATTCAGAAGTGGATTGAGGCTTGGCGCGGCATCGAAGTACCCATGTGGCGACCTGTAGAGGAACACGTTGGCCATGACGACCGATGCGGCAACGCCGGTGCGCGCGGTGACCGGGCGCATGAAGACGCTGATCGCGCCCAGGGACGCAATCGCTATTACTCCAACCGTCATTGCTAGGGCTGGAAGGATGCGTCGCACCCTGCGTGCGTAGAACCCAGAAAAAGATAGCCGCCCCGACTCTCCATATTCACGCGTCATCATCGAGGTGATCACGAACCCCGAGATCACGAAGAAGACATCTACACCGATGAATCCTCCCGGAATGGGGAGTCCGGCATGAAACACAACCACGAGCACGACTGCGACTGCTCGCAGTCCCTGGATATCGGCCCGGCGGGTCGAGCGCTCAGTGCCGATTGCCGTTGTGTCGACTTGCCCTGTCACGGCTTTCCCTTCTGAGAGTCGCGAATACTACGCGCCCTGTAGGCAAGGCGACATCGGGCACGGCTACGCGGGTGAATGGCTCGTACCGCAACCGCTGGTCGAAGATACTCAACAAGTAAAATGGTGCATGCTTGTCGCATTCCCGTGCGAGACTGCCTACATGACATTTAGCCAACAGTCGGGCCCCCCGGCCAGCCGGAAGCAGTTGGGTGACCTACTGGAGTTACTCAAAGGTGCCGGCCATGCAGACTTTCGGGGCGCGCGGGGTCCAATGGGGTTCACGCAGCGCCAAGCAGGCGGCAGGTTTACCGCTGACGAAGCAGAGGCGTTCATAACCCAGTTGCAAGACGGTGAGTACGCAGGCGAGGGCATCTCCGTTGCTCCGACCGCGCCCGCGGTCTCGTTAGGTAGCGAGGAATTGCGCGGCATTCCCGACGTTCAGCTAGCCGCCGAACTACAACGGCGCGGCTGGGTAGTACTCGAACCCTAAGTCGAGACCTCCGAAACACCTTCAGCCACACCGTCACGGGATCCAGCGCGCGAGCAACCACGCATTGGCC
>SHUZ01000058.1 GCA_009694415.1 Acidimicrobiia bacterium | reverse complement strand
GACCTTCTAACGCCGAAGCATCAATAGTGCCTACTTCAGGATCCCACTGCGCAACTCCATCACCTCCGACGGCATCACCTCCAACGACCGTGCGCAATAGCCGCACCGTCTCGTGGCCATCGCCGACGAGGCGCGCGAGGAGCGCGGTTCCGATAAGCCCGCTCGAACCAGTGACTGCAATCCGCATTGAGACCTCCTCGTCGTGCCGACACGCTACGACGTAACGTCTGTGCCACTACCATTTCATTCGCTAGTCTCTCCCTGCGCGCGCCGCTAGCTCAACTGGTTAGAGCATCAGACTCTTAATCTGCAGGTTCTGGGTTCGAGTCCCAGGCGGCGTACAAAACTGCACGGGCCGCCGACTACTAGCGTTGGCGGCTTGTGCAGCCCTTAGACCCCTTCCAGCCATTTCGCCTAGACGGCAAGGTCGCATTAGTCACGGGAGCGTCGTCTGGATTGGGCGAGCGCTTCGCCAGGGTGCTCGATGCCGCAGGAGCCAAGGTCGCCCTTACCGCTCGACGCGCTGACCGGCTCAATGCACTCGCGGCCGACCTTACCGATGCTCTAGCGATTCCGTGCGACCTCGCCGACGACGAGCAACGGTCTCGAATTGTTCCAGAAACTTTGGAGCGTTTCGGACGGATCGACCTGCTAATCAACAACGCCGGATCAAGCGAGCCAATGCGTGCCCTCGACGAACCCGTCGAACATTTTCGCGACACGTTGGAACTAAACCTCGTTGCGCCATTCGCGCTTGCACGGGACGTAGCCCTCGCTATGGTCGCGCAAAAAAGTCCCGGCGTAATCATCAACATCGCTTCGATTTACGGAGTCACCGGAATCGGACGCGTTCCAACCGCTAGCTACTCTGCGTCAAAGGGGGGCCTAGTAAGCCTCACGCGCGAACTCGCATCACAGTGGTCGCGCAAACAGATTCGCGTGAACGCGCTAGCACCGGGCTACTTCCGTTCCGAAATGACGACTGAATTATTTGCAGACCAACGACTCGTCGATTGGGTACAAGAGAAGACACCGCTTGCACGGGTTGGGGAAGAACACGAACTTGACGGCGCGTTGTTATTCCTCGCGAGTGATGCGAGCAGTTATGTCACCGGCCAAATCTTGTGCATCGACGGCGGTTGGACCGCAATCTGATCGCGCGGATCTAAACGGTTGCCTTTTCCAGAACGTGCACCACGCAAGCCGAGCCAAGACCGATCACATGAGTGAGACCGACAGCCGCTCCTTCGATCTGCCGAGCCCCAGCCTCGCCACGCAAGTGCGTAGCAACTTCGTAGAGGTTGGCGATACCGGTAGCGCCCAAAGGGTGCCCCTTCGAAATCAGTCCACCAGAAACGTTCACGGGGATCGTTCCGTCACGCCACGGCCCGCGTTCGTCGATGAACTTGCCCGCTTCACCCGGCGCACAAAGCCCGAGATTGTCGTAGTGAAGAAGTTCGGCTGTGGCGAAGCAATCATGGAGTTCAACCAGATCTAGGTCCTGCGGATCGACACCACTCTGCTCGTATGCCTTCTTCGCCGCTGTACGTGTGAGGGTGTTTACATCTGGTTGCACTTGGTCAGAGTCGGTCCATGGATCCGAGGTCATTACGCTCGCGCTGATCTTGACGGCTCGGGAACGTTGGGCATCCGAAAGTGCCTTCAATCGCTCCTCGCTCACTAGCACCATCGCAGCCGCGCCATCACCTGTTGGGCAACACATCAACAACGTGTTTGGGTAAGCCATCATCTCTGCGTTCATTACTTCGTCGAGAGAGAACTGTTTCTGATACTGAGCTAGCGGGTTGAGGGTGCTGTGCGCATGGTTCTTCTCAGCCACCTTCGCGAACTGTTCGAAGCCCACTCCCTCATTCGCTCCTGCGTACTCCATGCCCGCCTGAGCGAAAACGCCCGGCATCAGAGTCGTACCGACGCGACCTTCAACACTCATGACGGCGCCGTAACGGCCATCCGGAGTGAACACCTTCTTGTCCGAGCGCGCAGAAGCTCCGAGCAACCCCATCTTTCCCATCTTTTCCAATCCAACTGCGAGGCCCATTTCGGCTTCGCCCGAAGCAATGGACATGATTACGCAACGAAGCGCCGTCGCTCCTGTGGCGCACGCGTTGGCGACGTTGTAAACCGGGATCCCCGTCTGGCCAATCTGTTTCTGCAGGCGTTGTCCAACGCCGCTCGCAGCCTCTGCAAGGTTGCCAGCCGAAAGCACATCCATGTCGTGGATCGACACACCGCCGTCGCTCATGGCGCCGAAAGCAGCTTCCGATCCGAGATCGATCAAGTCCTTGTCGGGATAACGTCGAAAAGCGGTCATCGACGCGCCCAAGATCCACACATCACGTTCGGCCATGGTCAGTTCCCTTCGATTGGCTCGTACGCGAACGCGACGGCCTCTGTGCCTTCATCATCCGTACCTGCAATAAATGTCGTTAGCGAAACGCGCATCCCAACTTCCACGTGATCGGGATCTGCGGCCACATTCAAAATGTTGGCTTTCACCACTCCCCCGCCATCCAGATCAACGACGGCCGATACGTACGGCACCGTCACACCTGGAGCAGCCCGATGAACGATGGTGAAGGTGCGCACGACACCGGTATCAGCCAGGCGCCGCCTGGAGAAACCATCTTTTCCAGACTTCGCATCCGCATTGCGGCGATCGAAATACAGCGCACCGGACTCCTCCGACTCGTTCGCTACAAGATGTGGCGTGCCGTCATCAAGCACCAAGTAATCAACAATCGGAATCTGCTTTGTCATCGGACCTCCGGGTCTCAGGAGGAACCGTACCGGAACCGATGGGCCTTCCGGCAAGTCCATTCAGCTCGCGATGCGCGACACTTACCAAACGCGAGCGTGGCGGAATGGCATACGCGCCAGGTTTAGGACCTGGTACCGAAAGGTATGGGGGTTCGACTCCCCCCGCTCGCACACGAGTTCTGTGTAGCAGTCCTCTACTTCTTGCGCTTGCCGCCCTTGCCTTGCCGCTTACGCCGGAGGAAACGCCTGGCCTTCTTGGAGTCAAGTTCAGCCAATATCTCAGGGGCTGCAGCATTCACGATCGATTCGGCCTCGTCTAAGAGAGCCGCGACATCCTCGCCTTCTGGCTCGGGTTCCGGCACCGTCTGCCGCCCCAGGCTCCCGTACTGCCAACCGGCATCCATACGGCGCAACGAGAACCCACTGCACTCTTCTGGGCATCTCCATGGTGCTTCGGGGGCTAGGTCAAGCCGACACTTGCGCACCGTGTCGCCACCTGGATAAGTCCTGGACTCGTAATGGCGACATTCGATTCTCATCGGCATGTGCACCATCTTCGCAGACTTCTACAACCATGCTGGCACGGCACCTTTCGAATGACCCATTACCTAACCCGAAGGGTGCCGCTACGATCATCAGCGCGGAGATCAGGAGCCCCATGACAGAACGCGACACAGACCATTTTCTGCATCTCGCAGAACGTCTACCCATCGGGATCTTCGAGTTGGACTCTGAGTTCCGATGCATCTTTGTGAATGACCGCCTGTGCGAATTGAGCGGGCTCACAGCAGAGAGCGCATTAGGAGATGGATGGGACAAAGCTCTACACGCTGACGACATCGATTCGATTGTCGCCGAGTTCACACATGCTCTAGAGACTGGTTCCGATTATCGGATCCAACACCGATGGGTGCATACGGACGGAAGCGTCACCAACTGCCTATTTGAAGGACAAATACGCCGCGATGAAAACGGCGAAATCACCGGCTTCCTCTCGTTGGTATCCGAAGTCCTCGACGGGAACAAGGAACTCGCGCTTTACCGCCACATCGTAGAGGTGGCGGCCGATGGCGCAGTAAAGGTAGATAGCGACAACGTGGTCACCTTCGCAACACGACGAATAGCAAAACTACTGCGGTGCACGATCAACGACCTCGTGGGCAAGTCATTTTTCGACATCCTCGACGATCAAGCCTTGCTCCTCGCGCAAGCAATGTTGCAACGCTGTCGCATGGGCACGACAGTGCAGGAAGAAGTGATGCTGCGCCGACGCGATGGTCACATCATTTGGGCGCGCCTAAGCGCGTCGCCAACGGCCGGGCGAGACGAAACTTACGAGGGCTGCGTCATATTGGTCTTCGACATCACAGAACAGCATGAGAGCGACGCGCAGTTGCGACACAACGAAGCGCGCCTCACTTCCCTATTTACGGCATCGACAGACATCATGACGGTCGTCGAGGCCGACGGCTCCTTCTATTCGAGTCCATCGGGGACTCGAATCCTCGGCTACCCATCGGGTTACTTACCTCCCGGAGGACTGCCCGCGCTCGCACACCCCGATGATCACGAACGCGTAGCAGCCGCATTGCAGGAAATCATGGACGGACGTCTGACGTTCAGCAAACCATTGCGTCTGCGGATTCGACATGCGGACGGTCACTACATGTGGTTCGACTGCACTGCGGAAAACCAATTCGACGTTCCCACCGTCAATGGAATCGTGATCGTGGCTCGCGATGTGACAGAACAGAAGGCGGCGGAGGAAGCGCAAACTGAAGCAGAGGCGCGGTTCAGGGCTGCGTTTGTCATGTCGCCAGTCGGAATGGCCGTCGTATCGCTCGACGGCACGCTTCTAGATATAAATAACGCGTTCGCTCGGATGACGGGACACGCTCACCCGCGCCTCGTCGACACGAACTTGATATCTCTCGTCCACCCTGACGACCGCAAGAGAATCATGGGGGACCTACGAAGCCCAGCCAGTTCGCGCATCACTCGCCCCCAAGAACCGATCAGACTGATCCACGCGAGCGCCAAAACTGTTTGGGTACTCGCCGACACCGAACTCGTTCCGCGAGGTGATGGATCTCCGGATTACGCCATCGTGATGATCGCCGACATCACCGACCGTAAGCTTCTCGAAGAACGACTCGAACACCAGGCGTTCCACGACCCTCTCACCGACCTCGGAAATAGGGCAGAACTGCGACGACTAATGGACACAGCTTGGGAACGACGAGGCGAGCCTGGTTCCCTCGCATTGCTGTTCGTCGACCTCGATCGTTTTAAGAATGTCAACGACACCCTCGGGCATGACGCCGGTGACGAGGTCTTGACGATCGCGTCAAGGCGCTTAGTCGGAAGTGTGCGCGGCAGAGATTCCCTAGCGCGTTATGGCGGCGACGAGTTCGTCGTGCTTTGCGAAGGCATCAGCGCGCCTGAAGAGGTGATTGCTATAGCCAACCGCATCCGCGAGTCGCTTGCGCGGACTTACAACTTGACGACTGGTCACATAGACGTTGAAGCATCAATTGGGGTGGCAATCGATACTGGCCAATTGACCTCCGATGACCTACTCCGCGATGCGGACCTTGCTTCCTACAAAGCTAAGGAGTTAGGGCGTAATCGCGTGCATGTGTTCGACCCAGTGACTGACAGTTAGTTAAGCCAATCCGGCGCGCGCTCAAGGAGAGAGCGACTTACAGCCAAGCATCGCTCAAGGGTCTCACAGGGCACTTCCTCGCCGCCGCGTATCTTGGCAAGCGAAACGCGTTGGTGGGCAACCACGCGCAAACTTGTCTCGGGGGCATCGGTAACCGACGGATACGAGTCGATAGCGCTCACCTCCAGGGGCAACTCAGGTCCACCTACAGCGGCCAGCTCTGTCGCAAGTACGAGCAGGTCCGGCGCATGGGGAAGCGGTGGCAGTGCCCAAGTAAAACTGAGCGGCAATAGGAAATCGTCCGTTGGGTCTTCCATGCCGTCGGTTGCCATCACCGCGTCTTCAAAGCCGAGCAGCACGCGAGGCTCAACCTCGAGTGACAAGTACAGATCGACCGGACCGTCACATCCTTCCTCGGGATGAAGATCCACTTCCCAGTTCTGGCGTAACGAGTAACTCTCTACAAAATGTCTTTCATCGTGCACGTGGAACCCGTGCTCGACCGCATGGTCCTTGAGGTCCGCCACGAACCCAGCTAGGTCGATTACCGCCATTTGCGGATCATCCCATTCCGAACGCGCCGCGTAATTCCCCCGCAGCGTCATCAAGCGCGACTTGGCTGGCATCGATCATCTCTTGCATGCCAAAGAACCCGTGGAACATTCCCCCGTACGTGCGTGACGTAACCTCGTTGCCTGCTGCGGCCAGTGCCTCTGCATAGGCGATGCCCTGATCGCGCAATGGGTCGTACTCGGCAGTAATTACAAACGCTGGCGGTAACCCATTGAGATTTCCACGAATCGGCGACATCCGCGGATCAATACCGTCAGCAGCATCTTTCAGATAGTGACTGTAAAACCATTGCATCGCCGGTGTCGTCAAGAAATAACCTTCTGCATTGTCAGTAATCGAGGGTCGGTCGCACTCGTAGTCGGTTGCTGGGTAAACAAGTAGTTGAAAGCAAAGGTTTGGGCCGCCAGCGTCGCGCGCGAGTTGAGCGACAACGGCCGCGAGATTTCCTCCCGCGCTATCACCGGCAACCGCGATGCGACCGGGGTCGACTCCTATTTCCTCGGCGTTGGCTTGCACCCAACATGCAGCGGCGAACGCGTCGTTGACTGCCGCAGGGAACGGGTCCTCAGGAGCTAGCCGGTAATCCACGGAAACAACCACCGCTCCAACGGCATCCACCAAAGACCGGCAGAGCCCGTCATGCGAATCGCGGGAACCGATTACCCAACCGCCACCGTGGAAATAAACGATGGCGGGCTTGGGATCATCACCGGAGGGGCAGAAGATACGTACTGGCAATTCGCCACCCGGTCCAGGAATCATGCGATCCTCAACATGAGCGATGGCGATAGAACTAGGCGCCGTCATCGTTTCCAACAGATCGCGCACCACCTGCGGATCCGTCGTCGGAGTCAACTCTCCGAGCCCGGACGCGTCAATCAACTCGATCAATGCCGCTGCTTGGGGATCCAATGGCATGGGATTACTCCTTGCTTGTGGGCCATCCAGACTCGCGCATCAAGATCGCCAAGTCTTCAATCGCCAATGACCTATGGGAAATCGCATTCTTATCGTTTGGCGTCAGTTCAGCCAAAGTCAAGACGGTTGAGCGCGGAATGAAAACGGAGTCGTATCCAAAACCGTGGGTTCCCCGAGGTTCCGATGCGATGGATCCTTCAAGTATTCCACGACTAACCAACTCGCTGCCGTCCGAATTAGCCAGCACGATAACGGTCACAAACCGTGCTGTTCTGCGTTCATCTGGCACGCCGCCTAGCCAATGCAACAAGTGTTCAACATTGTCCGCATACGTCGCGGCAGGACCGGCGAAACGCGCGCTAAACACCCCTGGGGAGCCACCGAGTTCATCAACTTCAAGCCCCGTGTCATCCGCTACAGCTGAAAGGCCCGTAGCCGCACTGAGTGCCATCGCCTTCAGCCGAGCGTTCGCTTCGAGCGTGTCTCCGGTTTCTTCCACCTCAGGAACCGAGTCCGGGCGATCGACGAGTTCAATCTCAATGCCAGCACCATCGAGTGCAACCTTGAGTTCAATTGCTTTGTCCGGATTGGCAGTCGCTAAGACGACCCGCGGCTTCACCGAGAACGGGGCTTCGGCGGCACCGCTATCAACTCGCGCTGGAAATCGAAGACGCGTCCAATGCCGAGTTCGGCGAGACGCAGTAATTCGTCAAGTTCGGTCCTACTGAACGCGGCACCCTCAGCAGTGCCTTGAACCTCGATGAATTTTCCGACACCAGTCATGACAACGTTCATATCAACTTCAGCCGTTGAATCTTCGGAGTAATCGAGATCAAGACTCGGTAGTGCGCCAACCATGCCTACTGAAATAGCAGCACACAGATCGGTGATCGGGTGAGTTGCGATTGCTCCCGACGCGACCAGTCGCGAGCATGCGTCATGTAGAGCGAGAAACCCACCGCAGATTGCAGCAGTGCGCGTACCTCCATCGGCTTGCAAGGCATCGCAGTCCACGACGATCTGGTTCTCGCCGAGGGCAACGAGATCGGTAACCGCGCGTAGTGATCGCCCTATGAGCCTTTGGATCTCTTGGGTGCGGCCACTTTGCTTGCCTTTCGCCGCCTCACGGCCGACGCGTTCCGCGGATGACCCCGGAAGCATCGAGTATTCGGCAGTCACCCAACCCTTTCCTTTTCCGCGCATCCATGCCGGAACACGCTCCTCGACCGACGCCGTACAGAGCACGCGCGTGCGCCCCATTTCGATGAGCACCGATCCCATAGCGAGGTCCGTGTAGTCGCGGGTGAAAACGACTGGTCGCAGTTCATCGGGCTCACGCCCATCGTTTCGAATTCCCATCACTGGCCTCTTTCTGGTGCGGCGTGGGGCCGCTACCCCTCGATCGTGATTGCGAGATTACGCACTCAACGCGTGCCCGGCCGTTAGCGCCATGTCCATCCTTCTACGTTCCCAACTTCTGGTCCGAGAAATTGGGTTCCAAGGTGCTGAAAGGTTGAGACGTCTCCCGAGGTCAAGAAGCGGTGCTTTGGTTCTTGAGTTACGTCGGTAGGCCGGTCCCCCAATAGGGCTCGAACCTCAAACGCAGTCTCGTCAGCGCTTGATACGAGAAATACTTCACGGCCCATCACGTCGCCGATAGTGCGCGCAAGCAGCGGATAATGCGTGCATCCGAGAATCAACGTGTCGATATCGGCCGTCCGCAACGGCGCGAGCAATCTATGTGCGAGCACGTGGACCTGATCGGATTCCGTATCACCGCCTTCGACGAACTCTACGAATCCAGGACACGCCGCGCACTCGAGGTCGATTTTCAGGCCTAGAGCCGCACGCTGGTATGCACCCGACGCGATTGTACCTACCGTTCCGATCACGCCGACACGGCCCGAACGAGTTGTGGCGGCCGCTGCGCGCACCCCTGGTTCAACGACTCCAATTACCGGGATTTGAAAGCGCTGCTGCAAAGTATCGAGAGCTGCCGAAGCTGCGCTGTTGCAAGCAACAACAAGCATCTTGACGCCGCGGTTTACGAGCAAATCGCCGATCTCCAGCGAGTATTTTAAAACTTCCTTGGCCGGTTTTGGGCCATACGGGAACCTACCGGTATCGCCGAAGTAGATCGTCGATTCGTTCGGCAACAGGTCAATAAGCGCTCGAAGCACGGTGAGACCACCGAGTCCGGAGTCGAATACGCCTATTGCGCCCTCGTCCGATCCGACAGTCGCTTCCGACCGCGTTTCCGACTGCGGCTCCACAAACTCCACGCTATCCGGACGCGGCCGCGCGCCTGAGCCTGTCTGCAACGGCAGCGCCGACGCCGACATCTGGTGGCGGTACAGCAAGAACTACGTCCAGATCCAGATCATCAGCGCGCCGTAATGACGCATAGAGGCAGCGCGCATACTCCGCTACATCGCGCGGCGCGGCCAAGATCGTTGTCGAAGTAGATCCCACGAAACCCGAAGATCTAGCCGCTTCGCCAAGTGCGATAACTCCAACGCGCAGCCCATACGCGCTGTAATCCGCTGCGGCCGAAAGGAGCGACTCCGCTTCTAATAATTCGACGCGTGCACGCGGGGCATAGTGAACGGCGAGAGTCCCTGGCGCTCGAACTGTGCCTCCCACGGGCACTTCGAATCCGAGCACGTCGCGTAGCCGTTCCGCCGAAATTCCTCCTTCACGTAACACGCGGGGCTCTGAACCGCTGCAATCAACAATCGTTGACTCGATACCAACCGCACAGGGACCTCCATCAAGCACAAGGGCTACGTCATTGCCTAGGTCGCTCCGCACGGCATCGGCCGTAGTCGGGCTCACTTTGCCAAAGCGATTCGCCGACGGTGCGGCGATACCTCCGCCGAAGGCCTCAAGAAGTTGAAGAGCGATTGGATGAGCAGGAACGCGCAGGCCAACAGTATCGAGGCCGCCTGTTGCTTCATCTGGCACACGCGCCGAGCGCCGCAACACGAGCGTGAGCGGACCAGGCCACAATGCGTCCGCCAGGACACGCGCAGTCGCTGGCACCTCGGCCGCGAATTCGTTGAGTTGTTGAGTACACCCGATATGAACTATCACCGGATGGTCGGCCGGACGGCCCTTAACCGAATACAGACGACGTAACGCGACCGCATTTCTTGCGTCGGCACCGAGACCGTAGACAGTCTCGGTCGGAAAGGAGACGAGACCACCCGCGCGCAATATCCCTGCTGCGCGTTCGGTGTCGTTCACCAGTAGTTGATGCGCGAAGCGCGTTCTTCGACAACATCGATGTCGTCTGTCCACGCTCCTGACGACAGGTACTTCCATCCGGCATCGGGCAAGAGGGTTACAACCGTCCCCGATGTCATCCTCTCGGCCGCCTTCACTGCACCTGCGACCGCTGCTCCCGATGAGATACCTGAAAAAACGCCGCACTCGTTTAGGAGGCGACGCGTCCATTCGATCGACTCACGGTTGCGCACGATGAGCTTGCGATCCAATACCTCGGGGTCAAAGATCGGCGGGATGAACCCGTCGTCGAGGTTCCGCAAGCCCTGAACTAATTCGCCCGCCGGAGGTTCCACCGCCACAACCTGCACGGACGAGTTCTGTTCTTTCAGATAGCGACCCACTCCCATCAACGTGCCACTTGTTCCAAGACCTGCAACGAATACATCGACCTCGGGGCAGTCGCGCCAGATCTCTGGGCCTGTCCCCTCGTAATGCGCGAGTGGATTAGCAGGGTTGCCATATTGAAAGAGAAAAACGTAATCGGGTTCTGCGGCCGCGATCTCTTGCGCGCGACGAATCGCACCGTTACTGCCTTCTTCGCCTGGACTAAGAGTTACTTCTGCTCCGAAGATTTCGAGCAACTGCCGACGCTCGATGCTCACGTTCTCAGGCATCACGATGCGCAACCGATACCCGCGCAGCTGCGCGACAAGTGCAAGTCCGATGCCAGTATTCCCAGAGGACGGTTCAAGGATCGTCGCACCCGATTTCAAGATTCCGTCGGCTTCAGCCATCTCGACCATCTTCAGGGCAATGCGATCCTTCGAGCTACCTCCCGGATTCTGTCCCTCTAGTTTGGCGAAAATGCGCACGTCCGGATTGGGGCTAAGCGCGTGGATGCCAACTAACGGCGTGTTACCAATCAGGTCGACGATCGATTCGTATTTCATAAGGCTCTTGGTACGGCCTAGCCGCCGGCGACAGCTGGCAAGATCGAAACGACATCGCCGTCGGCAGTAGGTGTGTCGAGCGATTCAAGATACCGGATGTCATCGTCGTTGACGTAGACGTTGACGAACCGGTGCAGCGTACCGCTGCTGTCTACGAGTTGGCCTGAGAGTCCAGGGTAAAGGTCGGTCATTTCCGCGAAGGCGGTGCCTACAGTGCCGCTTTCGGCGGACACAGTCGCCGAACCGGAAGCATGTACGCGCAGAAGCGTGGGCAAACGGATCTCGACGGCCATCTGGTCAGGTTACAACCCGCGCTTGATCGGACTGAATCGATAGCGAGAACAAGATCCTGACGACGCAGAAAGGGCACCGTGTTGGTTAGACGTCATGTTGGTTAGACGTCGTTTTGGCTGGCCCATGCTTAACGAGCTTCGAGTACCACTTGGCATTCGACGATGTTCCCGCTTT
>SHUZ01000057.1 GCA_009694415.1 Acidimicrobiia bacterium | reverse complement strand
CCTAGGGAAAACGGCGGTAAGGGCGGCGGCGGAGGGGGAGCCGGTACTGCAGGCACTGGTGGTAGCGGCGGCACTTTCGGCGGCGGGTCTTTTGCTGTGTACGCACATAACTCGACGATCTTGGCGAACAGCGCATCCACTCTCACGGCGTCTTCTGGTGGCGCTGGGAGACCAGGCGGCAATGGTGGCAATGGTGGAGCAGGCGGCGGCGGCGGCAACGGCCAAGGTCAAAGCGCGTCCGGAAGTGGTGGATCAGGCGGAGGTGGATCAGGCGGTTCAGGCGGAGGCGGAGGCGGAGGCGGAGCTGGTGGCCCGTCAATATCTGCATTCCACAGCGGCACGGGGTCGCTCACCGTGGACGGAAGTGCAACCAGTTCGCGATCGGCTACGGCAGCCACTGGTGGTGCCGGAGGGACGAGTTCCGGCGGCACCGCTGGGCCAATGGGCTCCTATGCTGCTAACAGCTTGCCCAGCGGAGGCAATAACGGCGTGGCCGGTGCAACCGGCGCTGCAGGAACAACCGGCGCAGCCGGCGGATCGGGTCTACTTTGCACCCGATATGCAGGATCCGTCTGCACCGCGTGATTTAGATAATCAATCTGGAGTTGCAACCGGCGTTGCCGTACGTGATCTACTCGCGTTGCTCTCGTCACTCGAGGCGCGGTTCACCGCCGGCGACCCAGCCATTCCCGACGGGCGTTCTCTGCTCGAAGCGTATCGATGGATCTTCTCGATACTTCAGGTAGGAACCGACGCGCACCTATGGGCTGACGCGCAGCGCCCGCGGTTCATCGACATTGTCGGTCCATACAAGAAATGGGGCGGTGACAACGCAGACGCGTTCTATCAATACGCGCCAATAGATCCGGCCCGCACATACCGCGTCCGCGCGCGCAGGGGGGACGCTGTGTATTTCTCCCTCACCGTTTATGGAGGTCCAGATGATGGACGCTATTCAGAACGAATCGTGGGCACAGCGAACGACCTCGACGCCTTGCCCGATGCCGACGGCACCATCCAGATAACACTCTCACCCCATCACCACGACGGAGCGTGGATACAACTGAATGGCGACGCCGTCTGCGCAATCACACGCGACTACATGATCGATGCAGATACCGGTCAACGCATGCAATGGAAGATCGAGTGCATAGACGGCGAAGGGAAGCCGAATCTCACCGATGAAGAAACCGCTCGTCGGTTCCGCGCTGTGCACACTTGGATCGAGGAGCAGGTAAAGATCACTCCGCTCGCACAAGGGGCGCCAAATGTTGTCGAGACTCCCTATCCGGTGCCGACCACAACATTCGGATGGGCAGCCGGAGACGCTGCATACGCGATGGGAAGCTTCGAACTCGCAGAAAATGAAGCACTTGTAATACGCGGTCGGTCACCAGAGTGTGCGTTCTGGAACTTGTGCCTTTGGAACCCGTTCCTGCATACGTACAACTACGACTACGACCGCGTAACCATCAACGGCGCGCAAGTTGTCTACGAAACAGATGGATCTTGGGTAATCGTTGTTGCTGCCAGAGATCCGGGTCACCCCAATTGGGTGAGCACGCAAGGTCATAGGCAAGGACGACTTTGGTTTCGCTGGTTTCGGCCCGATGCCACCCCAGAGTGCCCGTCGACAGAGGTCGTCGAACTTACGGGACAGTGATCTGTCCGCTCGATGGCGCGGTAGTCAGCCTTCCAGCACTGTCGTACAACCAAATGTCGTACCGACCGACCCCAGGTTCATGACCGTCCCAGACCTTGAAGTCAGACGAAGCACCTTGGTAGTGGATCGCCTTCCCGGATTCCAATGCCGTCTTGCACTCTGCGAACGTCTTGCACAACGTGTTGCCCGTCAGGTTCTTCGAGAAAGCGCGTTGCATCTTGACGGGGTCATCTGACTTCGCGCGTACCGCGGCAAGCGCAGTGAGTATCGCGCAGTCGTAGTAGTAAGACGAGTAGATGTCATCGACACCCGATGTAGAGAACGCAACGTTGAACGGGTGGTCGATTCCTGCCGGTTTGGAGGCGAGGGTAGTTCCGCGCACGCCAGCGACTACGCCTGGATTCGCCGGGTCCACCGTCGCGCTGAAAGTGGAAGAACCAAGTCCGTCGGTTCCATAAATCGGCATCCCCGAAGGCCCGATTCCAGCAGCGATCATGCTGTTCAAGACCCGTGCGCCGTCTTCTTGAAAACCAACAACGACGACCGAGTCCGGTTTACTCGCGACAATCTTCGCGACATTTTTCGTGAAGTCAGTCCCCTCTGGGTCGTACCGCACCGTCGGTTTGGGCGCGATTCCAGCGTCACGCAACACGCGCCTTGCTGCGCGCGCCAACCCAACTCCATATGTGTCGTTGCGCACGATGAACGCTGGTGAAGCGCGTCCATTGCTGATCAGCAGCCGCGCGAGTGCGACCGCCTGCAAATTGTCCGATGGCGAAGTGCGGAAATAGAAGCCACCTGAATCCGCGTTGGAGAGCGATGCGGCCGTGTTGGACCCCGAGCACTGAAGTACGGGTGCGCTCTTCACTTCAGGAAGAAGTTCGAGTGCGACGTTTGACGATGCCGGTCCAACGACTGCATCTACGCGGTCGGTAGTGATGAGTTTCTTGAGAGCGGCTCGTCCCGTATCCGGAACCGATCCGTCGTCTGCCACCACGACTGTCACAGGCGTCCCGCCGACACCGCCAGCCGCGTTTATTTCCGAAACTGCCATCCGTACCGGAACCGTGAGGGAAGGAGCGATCACTGCCAAGGAGCCGGTTAGCGGCGCGAGTTGCCCCAACGCGAGCACACCATCTATCCGAGGGCTGGCTGGTTGCGTGCTAGTCGTGCTGGCCGCGGTGTCATTGCCCCCACTTCCTCCGCACCCTGCTGCGATCAATGTGGCCACGACCGCGAATGTCGTGATCGCGCGCATCATATAGAAGTGCATGGCGGTCTCCTTCGACCTATTGGATCGTCAAGCCAAAGTAACAGCGCCGCCGACAACCACTTCGCCTGGCGTTTTCACAATCGCATAAACACCGATGTTTTGATCCGCTTCGCGAACAACAGTGCGCAACAGTTCCCTGTCCTCGGGCAAGTCTTCAAACCCTCGCGTGATCATCACGCAACGGGGGCAACGTGCCACCACCTCAAACTCAGCGGTTCCAACGACGAGAGTTCTACCAACCCAGTCCTGTTCCGGGAACGTGCTTTCTGTCTCACACTCTGCAACCACGAGGTTGGGTCGGAACCTGCGTACATCCGCTCGCGAACCTGGAGTCATCCGTTCCAAGCTCGCAAGCGATTGATCTGTAATAACAAGCAATGGGTATGCGTCGAAATACGTACCGGGCGGAGATTCGTATTCGATGACTTCCGGCGGGAACTGCGAAAAGTCTGGGAGCGGTTCATCGCCTTCCCTTCCGAACATGTCGCGCAACTCTGTCAGCAGATCGTCGCTGTCAGGAGCACCGCGTCGGTAGTGATCTGGATCTGGCTGTAATGGCCAGAGGGTGACCTTGTGATCTAGTGCTGCCGTAATTCGAGAGTTCACATCTGGATCGTCCGACGTAACCGTGTTCCCGTTCGGCAACGTGATCTCGATCGCAGGAGCAGGCTCACCCTCAATGGGATCAGCTAGGTAGCGCGCCGCAAGGTTCATGAGTCCGCCGATTTTTTTGGCCCCGCGGATGCCTCCGCGTACTTCATCCCGAACCGCCCACGTTCTGTCGCCGACTATCCCAGTGTGCGCGACCGTGCTGCGTTCGAGTTGTTCTCCGCCCATCGACTTGGCCGGATACCGCCACACCTCACCTATCCGCATGATGGTTTCTCCTTAGCGGACCGCCGCCGACTGTCAAACCGGATGTGTGTTTTGTCGAACAGGGCTAGCGTACGAAACGTGTCAAGCCGTAGCGGGAACGTCCTATTCATCACAGTGGATCAGTTGCGTGGCGATTGCCTCAGTTCTGCAGGGCACCCGTTGGTACAGACGCCGAACCTCGATCGCTTGGCCGCAGATGGCGTCGCCTTCCGTCGCCACTATGCGCAATCGACACCATGTGGCCCAAGTCGCGCATCGCTCCTTACCGGCCAATACCTTCAGAAACATCGCTCAGGGCTGAACGGTACGCCAATGGACGCGCGTTTTACCAACGTCGCTCTCGAAGCCCGTGCAGCCGGATACGACCCTGTGCTCTTCGGTTACACCGACACCTCCCCCGACCCTCGCGTCCTTGCGCCCGATGATCCGCGCCTACGCACCTATGAGGGCGTGCTGCCCGGTTTCCGCTCCGTCCTCTATCTGCCAGAACATTTGGAGACTTGGGGAGTATGGCTACGCAAACATGGTTACGACGTTCCCGAATACGTGCCAGACATTTACGCTCCAATCTCGGATGCTCCCGGCGCACCACCGATCTATTCGGCGGAACACTCTGAAGCCGCATTCCTTGTGGAGGAAGTCCTTGACTATTTAGACGCGCAGGGCGACGAGTACTGGTTCGCGCATGCAACGTTCATTCGTCCGCATCCTCCGTACATTGTTCCGGAGCCGTACGCGTCGATGTTTGATCCTGCCGATGTCTCGTTGCCCAACCGACAGCCCACATACGAAGTCGAGGGACAGGTGCATCCGCTGTTGGCGGCAGCGTTGTCGGTGCAAGGCATTCGTGGTCCCGACGATGAGGCCGAACTTCGCCAACTGCGAGCGACCTATTACGGCATGATTGCGGAAGTGGATGCTCAACTGGGCATCCTTTTCGAAGGTCTCAAGGTGCGTGGGCTCTGGCAAAACACACTTATTGTGCTCACGGCGGATCACGGCGAACAACTGGGTGATCACTGGCTATGGGACAAGCTCGGCTGGTTCGACCAGAGCTATCACATCCCCCTCATCGTGAGGGATCCACGATCCGAAGCGGACGACTGTCGCGGGAGCGTCGTAGAAGACCGCTTTACCGAGAACGTCGACGTTATGCCGACCATTCTCGACTGGATAGGCGCGCCGATTCCCGTGCAGTGCGACGGCCATTCCCTGCTTCCATTCACACGAGGCGCTGACCCTGGTGCCTGGAGGGATGCTGCGTACTGGGAATGGGAGTTCCGTGATCCAATCGGTCAGTGGGCAGAGAGGATGCATGGGATCACGAGCGATCAGTGCGCAATATCAGTTCTGCGCGATGAGCGGGGCAAGTACGTCCACTTCGCCGCGATGGCTCCGCTCTTCTACGACCTCGAAACCGACCCCGACGAGCGCATCAACCGCGCTGAGGACCCTGCCTATGCCTCAACGGTGCTCCGATATGCACAACGAATGCTGTCTATTCGCATGGAACACGTCGATCAAACGCTCACATGGATGGTCGTCACTCCGTCCGGGGTGCTCGACGGAAGACGTCGGTTACGTGTCGCCGGCAACGCCTAAAGCGCCCAAAACGGGCTTTGTGAACAGGGTCACAAAACTTCTTGCCTGTCTCTGAGCCCTGCCCATAGAAGCCACAGTTCCGGGGGCTCAGGCCGTCTAGGGCCCAATCTCCGGCACCGCAAAATCTGGCAAATCCTGGGTTTGAAGTGGCTCGTTGTCGCACCTCCCCGTTAGCGTTCCAACTGGAAAAGCCCCCGTTTCACGGTTGCGGCGATTCCTCCCAAACTTCCCAGTTCTAGACGCGCGCGCCCGAGCGGCTCCCACGGCTTAGAACCTGCCCCCGCTGCCCACCAGAAAGCTCCGTCATTCATCACCGCATCAAAACAGCCATCGCAGTAGTTCTTGCAATGACCGCCGCCGCGCTTTTAGTGCGCGTTTCAAGTCCTGGCCAATTCACCCCCGCAGCGGCGCAACAAGCGCCGAATTTGGCGGCCAGGCGCTCGGCGAACGTTGAACGATTCCAGGTCGATGCCGCTCTGTTTCAACGTGCGGTGGCAGAGAACGAAGAGCGCGTGTTCCAAGCGGTCTATTTACTTGCGGTTGCCGAGTTCTATCGACCCAAGACCAACGTCGACTGGGATGGAATAGCGATGTGTGAGACTGCCGGCAACTGGTCGATGCAAGGCTCTACGTATTCAGGTGGAGTTGGGTTCTACAACGGAACATGGAATGGGTTTGGTGGCAGAGAATTCGCGCCGAACGCCGGCATGGCCACCCGGGAGCAACAGATTGTCGTCGCAGAACGTGTGCATGCCAGGTACGGACTCTCGGGCTGGGGATGCAAGGCCTACGGCTAGCTAGCGTGCGCTAATGGATAGCGCGCCATCCGACCTTCAATTCGGAGCCTTCAGCGATACACCTCCATGGCTTGTAGATCCATCTGCATGTACATGGCGCCGCGGGTTGGACGGCGTCCGAATACGCACCGCTGCACAAGCTCCAGTTATTGCAGCCCGCCCGCGCGTTCCATCGATTTCGCGTTCGATCGAAGTTGTTGGTCGTATCGGTCTTGCGCTGATCGGTTGGTATATCCGCGATCGCGGTAAAGACACATCGCGTGCGGGATTGTCGCGACGATTGCGTATTTCCTTTGAAAACCTCGGTTCTACATTTATCAAACTTGGGCAGATCGTTTCTGGAGGAGATGGTCTTTTCCCTACCGAACTTGTAACCGAGTTCAAGTTGTTGCGGGACCGCGTTCCTGCCGAAACATTCAGAGATGTCAAAGCGATCGTCGAGGCAGAACTCGGGCAACCAATCGATGTCATTTTTGCCCACTTCGACACACAGCCGATCGCGGCGGCATCGATTGCACAGGTGCATGCCGCAACCTTGCGTACGGGCGAGGAAGTAGTAGTAAAGGTTCAGCGGCCTGCAATAGGTGATCGGGTGCGGTCGGATCTAGGTGCGATGGCGTGGCTCGCACCGTTTTTGATCGGTCGTATTCCAGTTGCCGCTCTCGCTAATCCACCCGCACTCGTGGATCTCTTTGCTGAGACGATTGTGGAAGAACTCGACTTCCGGCTCGAAGCGGAAAACATGCTGGACATTGCGGCGGTGTTAACACGGACGGGAATCAGAACGACGTTCGTGCCGCGTCCTCACCCGACACTCGTGACGCGACGTGTATTAGTGATGGAACGGCTGCACGGGTACTCATTCGATGACGTGGAAGGAATGCGCGATTCCGGAATAGATACTGGCGAACTTTTGCGCAGCGGGCTCATTTCCTTTCTCGAAGGCGCGCTATTGCATGGCGTGTTTCATGGTGACCTCCACGGCGGAAACTTGTTAGCGATGCCTGATGGCCGCACTGGTTTGTTGGACTTCGGAATTACTGGACGACTAGACGAACACAAACGCCTTGCGTTCCTTCGATTGCTCGTGCTTGGAACGACTGGCGATGTTCGTGGCCAACTCAGCGCGTTACGAGACCTTGGCGCGTTCCCCGCCGATACGAATCTCGATGACGTCATTAAAGACCTTGGCTTAGATGGACCCGTGAAGGACCCGACCGCTATGTCAGCAGACGAGTTGGTCGGCGAGTTGAGAGAAATAACGAAGAAACTGCTTGGGTACGGGGCACGTGCACCGAAGGAACTCATGCTCTTCGTTAAGAACATGATGTTCCTCGACGGCGCAACAGCAACCCTTGCTCCGGATCTAGACATTCTCGGAGAGATCACCCATATTTATTCGTACTTCCAGCGGCAATATGGAGACCGCATCTCGTCCGATCTTGGGTTGGATCCGAACACCGAGATGGAACTCGATATGAATGCCGTGCGTGCGGGCATGGGTATCGGCGAAGAGTGGGGCGACTCGCTTACCTACGCAGATGTACGTGCGCGTCGCGAGACGATCCGAAAGCGGATGGATGACCGTCGTCGCAAACGGTGACGAGGTCCGGTAACGGGGTCCCGGAAAGCAGTCGACGCCCCACAATGGGGCGTCGACCAGCAATTAGAGCCCGAACCTTCAGTGGCGGACGTCGCTCCTGCGAGCGGCCGCGACCGAGCGTTGGACTCGTTTCCGTTATCGGCAGGCACTTAGGAAACCTTTAGAGAAATCTTTGGCGAGCATTCTCTAGGCTGTCTTCAGTGCCTCTAGACCTGCTCGCTTCCATTCCAAGTCCATCCAACAGCGTTATCCACCTTGGCCCGGTACCACTTCATGTGTACGGGTTGATGATCGCGATAGCGGTTCTCGTCGCTGTGAAGATCGGCGAAGTGCGTTGGGTAAAGCGAGGTCACGACGCGAAGGAGTATGGCGACGTGGTGATTTGGTTGGTCATCGGCGGAGTGATCGGTGCTCGGCTTTACCACGTTGTAACCGATTACCAGTTGTTCGAACATGACCCACTGCGGATCTTTCGAATTTGGGAAGGCGGTCTTGCGATCTGGGGTGCGATCGCAGGCGGCGTACTCGTAGCGGTGGTCATGACGCGAAGGCGTCATCTCGATCTCGCTGACCTACTTGATTGCGCGGCGCCAGCGCTCGCGTTCGCGCAAGCGATCGGGCGCTGGGGCAACTGGTTCAATCAGGAACTGTTCGGCGGTCCATCCACGTTGCCGTGGGCGATCCAAATCGATCCAGCGCATCGGCCGCGCGAATTTGCCGAGTATTCAACTTTCCAACCGACATTCCTCTATGAATCGTTGTGGTGCGCGGCACTCGGTTTCGCGCTGCTCTGGATCGACAAGCGCTTTACCCTTGCGAAGGGTCAACTCTTTGCGCTCTATTGCGCGGGCTACACAGTGTTTCGTTTCTGGATGGAAATGATGCGGGTAGACGAAGCCCATGAGATCGGTCCACTTCGAGTGAACGGATGGGTCAGCATTGTGGTATTCGTGGGTGCTGTCGCGGCATTTGTTTTGTTGGGACGCAAGGATCAAATGCGAGATGCTGATTCTGCTCCGTAGGCTTGTATTCTCTGCCTACTAGTCCATCCCAGGAGCACCGCGTGGCGATTGCAGAAACGATCTCGAGTCCTTTAGCGGCCCGTGCCGTAACGGCTTCAAAGATCTATGGGCAGGACGACAATGAAGTGCGTGCCCTCGATGGCATTTCCGTCGAGTTTGCAAGATCGCGATTCACGGCGATCATGGGACCATCCGGTTCGGGAAAGTCCACACTCCTGCACTGCCTGGCTGGCCTCGACCGTGTTACAGCAGGACAGGTATTTCTCGGTGACATAGAAATCAGCGGCTGCAAGGAAAAGCAATTGACCTTGATACGGCGGGACCGGATCGGCTTCGTGTTTCAGGCATACAACCTCGTCCCAACTCTTACAGCACTAGAAAACATGACGTTGCCGATGGCGCTCGCCGGTCGCAAACCCGACAAAGAATGGTTCGACAGTGTTGTCGATATGTTGCACATGCGTGATCGGCTCGCCCACCGTCCCAGCGAACTATCGGGTGGCCAACAACAACGTGTAGCAGTCGCTCGAGCACTCATGTCGCGCCCCGAAGTCATATTTGCCGACGAGCCGACAGGAAATCTCGACTCGCGCAGCAGCACCGAGATCCTTACGTTCATGCGCGGTGCTGTCCGTTCGCTCGATCAAACCATCGTGATGGTTACGCATGATCCGGTAGCCGCGAGCTTCAGCGACCGAGTTGTGTTTCTCGCTGACGGCAAGATCGTTGACGAGATGTCTGATCCCACATCCGATGGAGTTCTGGAGCGCCTTAAGGGCTTGGGTAACTGAGGACCTACGACGTGTTTCGCCTTACTTGGAAGGGTTTGCTCGCCCATAAGTTGCGCTTCGCTCTAACGGCGCTTTCCGTCATGCTCGGGGTGTCGTTCTTGACGGGCACGAACGTATTGACCGACACGATCACAAAGACATTCAACGAGATATTTGCCAACGCGTACGCAGGTACCGACGCGTATGTGCGCGCACGCAGCAAGATCGACTCGCAGTTCGGCACTCAACGAGCGCGTATTGATGGTTCGCTGTTACCGCAGATTCGTACAATCGACGGAGTTGTGGATGCCCAAGGCACGTTGGCTTTCTATGCGCAGATGGTTGATAGTTCCGGTAAGCCGATCGGGAAGCTCGGTCGCGGGGCGCCGACATTCGGATTCAATTGGGTGCCAGATGGCGAGTTGAGTCCTTGGAAGTTAGTTGCTTTCAAAGGGGTTGAGAGCGCGCCGCCTGCTTCAGACGATCAGGTCGTGATCGACAAGGCTTCCGCCGAACTCGGGAAACTCGAGATTGGTGGAACGGTGCGTGTTCTCACACAGGTGGCACCGAAGGAGTACACGGTTGTCGGCGTAGCGACTTTCGGCACCATCGATAGCCTGGGTGGAGCTTCGGCCGTGATGATGACCACGAGGCAGGCGCAGCGAATTACTGCCGCGCCGGTAGCCCCAGATGTCCCCTCGCGGACGAATCAGTTCGACGCGATTGCGGTTGCGAGTCGGACGGGAATTTCGCAGGAAGAGATGGCAAGGCGTGTACGCGATGTGGTCGGTGATCCTGTCCGCTACGAAGTGCTCACCGGGGCACAGGTCACGGCAGAGACGCAAAGCGAGATGGAAAAAAGTTTGTCCTTCTTCCGAATCGGCCTAACGATTTTCGCGTACATAGCTCTGTTCGTTTCTATCTTCATCATTTTCAATACGTTTTCGATCGTTGTTGCTCAGCGACTCCGTGAACTCGCGTTGCTACGAGCAATCGGAGCGTCCGGACGACAAGTGATGCTTTCGGTGCTTGGCGAAGCCGTAATGGTCGGCCTGTTCGCATCTGCGGCCGGCGTGATCGGCGGCGTAGTCGTGGCAGCTGGCCTGAAAGCGATGCTCGCTGGATTCGGGATTGACATTCCAACGGGTGATGTCGTCGTTGCCCGCAGCACCGTGCTCCTTGCAATGGTGGTTGGAACGCTGGTCACGACGCTTTCCGCGATACTCCCTGCGCGACGCGCCTCGAAGATCGCGCCAGTTGCGGCGATGCGTGAGGTAGTGCTTGAACCGAGTAACAGAAAGGCTCGGTGGACGATCGTCGGTGCAGTGCTCACCGCGCTTGGCGCAGGCGCCCTGTTCTTTGGTCTATTCGGCGGCCCAAGTAACGGAATCGCGTTCGTCGGTTTGGGCGCGATGGTCATATTCCTCGGGGTCGCAGTTTTAGGGCCTACCCTCGCTCGTCCCGTGAGCAAGTTTGTCGGCTGGCCGATTGCACGATTACGCGGGATCACGGGCGAGTTGGCGAGAGACAACGCGGTTCGCAATCCACGTCGCACTGCACTTACCGCGGCTGCTCTGATGATCGGGGTAGCGCTGGTAGCCCTCATCACGATTTTTGCCGCGAGTACAAAGGCGTCGGTCAGCGTTGCTGTTGACCGTTCGTTTAAGGCGGACTACGTGATTGACGCGAAAGGTGGTGGGTTTGGAGGTGGTTTCAGTCCTCAACTCGCCAAGCGCGTTGCCGCTCTCGACGAAGTGAGCGCGGCGAGCGGACTGCGGTTCGGAGCGTTCAAGGTGGAGGGTGGAACAAAGTTTCTTGGTTCAGCGGATCCGAAGGCCATGGGTGAATTATTTGATATTGACCCGGTGGCCGGCGATTTTCCCGCGCTAGGAGTCAATGAGATAGCAATCTCGACAAAAATCGCGAAAGATTTGAAATTGGAAGTCGGGTCAAGCCTTGCGGTGCAGTTTTTGAATGCTGAAGACATGACGGTTGGCGCGATTTACGCTGCAGGCCAAAGAAAAGGACTTAGCGATTACTTCATCTC
>SHUZ01000056.1 GCA_009694415.1 Acidimicrobiia bacterium | reverse complement strand
AACGGGGTGACAACCGCCAGGTCGTGTCCACTGTGTTGCCCGCTAGCTCCCATCCACGCTTGGGCAAAGGCAAATTGCGCGGCCGCCTGGAAATTGATGTCCTGCACCGTCTCCCACCACGCCCAGAGCTCTTTGACCGGGATCCCTGCGTCGGCCTCCCGCAAAAACCCAACGATCTCTGCTTCCGTAAATCGCTTCTTCATCGTCCGACCCTTTCGCTAGGCCGGACTCTAAACCGAAACGCTACTCAGAAGGGGGGGACGTCATTTGGCCCCGGGGACGCGCACGGAGAGACGACCAATTGCCCGTTCCGCCTCGGCGCGGATTAGATTACACTCCAGCTGCGCTCGCCTTTTCTTCGCCTGATGCGCTGGTCAGTTGTAACGAGCCCAACTGGGTCTCTCGAGATCCGGTTGGAAATCAGTCGCATCTCGCGCCGTGACCTAACCTGTCACGGCAGAGGGTTACTTTTAGGCGTCGGGACGAGAGGTCGCTAGATTCCAGCTCAACAACAGATGCGAAAACAGACTCGCAAGGAAACCAAGAATTGGCGTAACAAGGCCGAGGGGCGGAAGGCGTACGCCTGCGTTTCCCTCTTCGCAGGATGCGGCGGAATGGACCTGGGTGCCCAGCAAACCGGGCTCGCTAAGGTCGTCTGCGCTGTCGACAACGATCATTGGGCCGCCGAAACATATCGGCGGAACATCGGCTTCCACATGGTTGAAGCTGATGTTCGAGATTTCGATCTTCCGGACGTTCCGTGCGACATCCTTCTGGCCGGGCCTCCGTGTCAGGATTTTTCCAGCCTGTGGAATCACGATGGAGCGAAGACAAGCCGCGGCAATCTCTTCCGTGAAGTGGCGCGGTACCTGTCCGCTCACGCCCCGGCCGCGTTCGTCATGGAGAACGTGCTGGGCCTCTTGTCCGCGAATCATGGCCAAGCTTGGACAAACGTGCGGAGGGCTTTGCGTACCCCGGCCCGTTTTCTTGAAAACAAGGAAGGGCCGCGGTATGTGCTCCGCGTGGAATGTGTCGACATGGCCGATCTTGGCGTTCCTCAGAACCGGGAGCGTTTGATTATTATCGGCATCCGTGCGGATTTGGGCATTGCACCACCAGCTATCCCGCTTCCATTTAAGGACCGCCAACGTACCGCCGGCGAAGTGTTAGATGACCGGAAGCATCCGCTGAAGGGACTGCCGAATCACGGTGTCGGCCTCGACACTCCGCAGGTTGTCGAGCGGCTTAAGCTCATCCCAGCGGGAAGCAACTATTCGGTCATCCCACAAGGCCATCCCCTGGCCGTCCGCGGCCTGATCAGCCACGTGTACAAGCGACTAGATCCGACGAAGCCGGCATACACCGTCATCGCCTCTGGCGGAGGCGGCACACATGGCTATCACCATCGGGAGCCGCGCCGGCTCTCAAATCGCGAACGGGCGCGACTGCAGTCGTTTCCAGACTCGTTTGTCTTTCGAGGCCCACCGGGCCTTTCGGAATACCCGGCCGTTCGAAGACAAATTGGGAACGCCGTGCCGCCCGTCGCCGCGAAGGTCATCGTGCGATGCGTCGCGGACGCGCTGCGGCAGCATGGTGTTCCGATGAGGTCGGAGAAAGAGATTGACCGAGCGCGCGGTCGCGTCGCGGTCGCCACGCGTGTCTCGCTCGCGAGAACATCATGACCGAGGAGGCGCAGCTCGGAGTCGTCGACGCACTTCTTTCTCTGTCGATATTCGGTGCCTCGCAAGAAGGTGCGTACAGAGAGCATTTCGCTAGCATCTCGCGCATTCTGGGATCCGACGTCCCGACCAAGCTTTCGACATGGACTTCCCGATGGGCCACGTCCCGTCGTCCTGGCCTTGTGATCCTCACGGGAAACGCGGGGACTGGCAAAACCGCCGTGGCGCAATCGTACTGCGCCACTCTCGGTCGCGAACTGCCGGAAGATGACGGACTTCTCAGCATCTCGAAGGGCCACTGGCTCATCAAAGACCTTTCCGGGATTCCTACGCTTACGTCGAGAACGAAGGCGCTGAAAGACGCCCTCCGTTACGCCTCGAAATCGCAAGTGTTGGTCTGTGCGAATGAGGGAGTGCTGCGGAGGTCGCTGGAAAACGCTCCTAAGGCTTTCGCCACATTACCCGCTGTACTCGACGAAGCGTTACGGCGCGGCGCGGCCGAAAATAAGTTCTGCACGATCGTCAACGTCAATCGCCAGCGGGCGACTTCCGACGGATTGTGGAGCGGGCTTCTTGACTTCGTTACTCGAGGCGACCTCTGGCCGGGATGCGCGGACTGTCCAGTCGGATCGACGGGCTGTCCGATGATGAAGAACGCTGAGAGCCTGCGACGGGACGATGTGCGCGCCGCTCTCCGATTTGCTCTTCGCTATGCGTCTGGGATAACCATTCCTACGCTTCGAGACGTACTGTCACTGCTCGCGTGGGCCATTGTTGGCGACACCGCGGACCACAGCGGATTGAATTGCCAGAAGGTGAAAGAAAAGACGCGGGATCTCGGTGAGAGCGCGTTCGATGCGAAGCATGCGTACTACTCTCTTCTCTTCGGAACCGGCCTTTCCTTTGAAACCATCGAACGTTCACCGCTTCTCGGCGTAATCAAGTCGAGTGGGATCGGTGACGTCTCGGATCTAGAGGTTGACGAGTGGCTCCGAGATTCCAGTTTGATTCCGGAAACGCCGGTGGAGACTCGTGTCCACTCGAACAGGGTGCTCACTACGGTTGGTGTGATGTCCTTCGAAACGCTGGGCGATAATCTCTCAACGAGCGAGGATCTCGACAAGGTCGATGCCGCTCTTGATGCGCTGACGGACAAGACAGACTCGGCGATGGCGATGTGGCGCCGGAAAGCCTTCTTCGAGCGCACGCAACGCCTCGGCGGCATTTCGGCTGCGGTTCAACGATTGTCACTGTGGCGATATGGGAATGAGCTCCTTGACCTAGCGGCCCGTTGTGGCAGGGGACAATCGAACACAGGCGACCTTCAGCACATTGTCAAAGGTCTCAACGTTCTCGTAACGGGTTTCCCGAACGTCGGCGAAGGACTCATCGTCCCCGACAGTGCAGGGCTGTTTTCGCGCGATCCCGGTGCCTTCACGCCGCCCAAGCCTTCGATTGTGCACGCGCAAATACCGACAAGCCGTTTTACGCTGCGCTCGCCGGACCGGGGACTCGTTGCCGACATTCTCGACGTTGATCATGTCGAAATAGAACTCGTTCTCGACGACTCCGAAACGCTCTTCTTGACGATCGTTCCGGAAATGTATGAGTGCATCAGAGAAGCGGAGGCGTTGGCCGGACCGGTTGGGCGAGGGGACGCGACGATGACCGAACTACGGGATTTCTACAGCCGCTTGTCGATGGGGGAGCAGACGACTCAATCGATTCGAATTGCGGACTCGTCGAGAAGTGCTGCTTCTCTCGTCACGGTAACCCTGCCTCAGATCTAATGGCAACGACCAGGCTAAGCCCGGCGGAAATCGCGAGACAGCTCCTCGGAATCAGCCCAGATCGAGATGAACGCGCATCTCAACTTTGTGCGGAGACGCTCCTTACGCTGATTGCCAATGCGTACGCCGCACCAAAGCCCGGAAAACTTAGAAGTCCCAAGAAACGTCAATTTGCCATTCGGTCGCTCGTAACCGGGACCAATTTTCTCGACAAGCGTGAGGAGGCTCGCATTGGCTCCGGCCAGTTTTCCGTCGTGAGCTATGGTCAGGCGCTGGCGGCCGGATCGGACTTTGGAGCATCCGAGAATCTGGCGCTAGCGAAGGCCGCGCTTGAGGGCTTGATCGATCCGCAAACCCGCCGTGGCCAGGCGGGCACGTGGCTTTTGTATCCATTCGCAGAGGAGCTTCTCTGGTACGACGCGCGCCAAACACAGGGGCGTCCCTGGGACGTCCGGAAGGTGTATATGCGCGGGTCCGGGATCACTCTTGCGCGACTTCTTCTCAATCCGTCGAGTGGAGCGGCGCGTCAGCACGGCAAACGCGCGGTGGCGGCGCTCAGGGATGCGCTGCAGGACCGCTCACAGGTCGCGCACATTGCGTCTCACCTCGAGGCGCCCCTGGCTGGACTTGATCGAGCTATCGACACGGAACCGGATGAAGTCGAGGCATGGGATTCCGGAGATTCAGAAGACCTTCAGCCACTCGCCAATGCTCTGTGCGCGCATGCTGCCTCGATCATGGGCCAGTCGGGCGTCGGGTCGACGGCGAAGCTCTGGCGCTTTCGGAACTTGCTCGGTGTCAACCTCGCCGTTCATACGGCGCAGCGCGCCTGGGCGGCCACGGGAACGCCAGAGGACGAGCGGTACCTGCTTCTTTCTGTTGGCGGTCCTGAACGGCATGCGAACAATGTGCGACAGCGATCGGAAGAGTGCTACCAGTCCGTGCGGACGCGGATCCGGGAAGCGATCATCCGCACCCTCGCTGATGGCATGCAGGAGCTGGCTAAACGGGAGCGTCGGACCATTGATTGGGCAGCCGAATTTGAGGCGCGCAGCAACCTGGAGCGCGTGGCGGAACAACTCCCTAAAGCCAGAACATACCAAGACTACGAAATCCAGGCTCGACACGCTTTTGAACAAGCTGCGTACGGTCGTCCCATCGACGGCTTCAGGGTTCTGCTCGAGTCCGTCGGCATGGTACGGGGGCATTCAGGGTGGCGTTATCTAACGGCCACGCCGGACTTGATGGGCGCATTTATCGGTGCGCTCTCTGACCGTATGCCCATGCCGTCAAGAGAGTTTTTTGAGCATCTCTTCAAGCAGTGGAGGATTGTCCTGTCCCCTGAGATCGCGAGCCGCACAAGCCTTTTGAAGCGGCTTGATGGTTCCGAACTTGCGAGGAACGCTAGGAGAGTCGAGCGTCTGCTAGTCGAGGCCGGTTTAGCAGTTTCTCTCTCGGACAGCACGACGATCGTCGGCGGAAGCCTGGGTGTCGGCCTATGAGTGCGCGCGTCGCCGTTGCCCTTGTGCAACACATTCGGGAGCTTCCCGGTAAGAGCAAATTTCTCCTGATCGAGGGGTGTCCGGCCGACTTGGCTCAGGCTATGGTCCGGGCGTGGGGCGATGATCTGCCGACGCTCCTCGTTGGCGGAGAGCCGGCGCGGCTCTTCGGGAAATACGCGCTCGGCGATCGTTCCGTAACGCAGATCCGCAACTTGAATCGGCGGGGCGTGTGTATCGTTGCCTGTGAAGGATTCGAAATCCCTGATTGGCAATCCATCTCGAAGTTCCCAAGTATTACTCCCTCGGATCTCCTTACGAAGCCCGAGGGACTGGTCCTGCTGGCCAACTCCGGCAAGGCGATCGACCTCGACGGTCCTCTTCGGCATGTCCGTCAAGCCATCCTGGCCGCGACTTCGTACGAGCGCCCGACAGCCTTTGAAGTGGCTTCGTTTTTCGATGCGCTCGCTGAGGGAATGGAGCCGCAAGCGGCACTGCCGCTGCTGCGCGCGTACGCGGATCCTGTCGGACTGCCACTATTCGCTGCAGAGCGAGTTCTGGAGAATTTTCGCCTAGCGCGCAAAACGTTCTCTGAGCAGACATCTAGCTTCAATGACATTCGAAGGCGCGCTGATAGGGTTCTGAGCAGAAATCCCGGCCGTTCGCGTTCGGCAGACGAATTCATGCGTCTATTGCAGACGGCGAACGCAGGAATTTTCTCGTTTATCGACTTTGATGAGGCTCGAACCATTCTGGAGGATTCAGCGCCCACCGATTTAACGGAAGCGGTGCGCACTGATTTGAACGACCGCCGGCGCGCGCTTCAGCATTCCGGAGGCAAGAGGGCTGCGTCTGAAATACCGTGGGAGTCGTACGAAGCGGCGGCAGAGGATTTACGCGCGGCTGACGTTCGCAAGGCAGCGGCGCGAACACTGCTCGAGTTCAACGTTAGCCAGGATTTTCAGGCGCTCCAGCCCACGACGAAAAAGAAGCTTGAGGCGATGCTTCGTGATCGAAGCTTGTCTTCGGCGCATGCCTCGCTTGAAGAGCTGTTAGTCCGTGGCATTTTAGGACTCCAGTCGCGGCTGGCCCGCATCTCGCTGTTTCCGGCTTTCGTTGTGCCGTTGGCGCCGAGTTCAAGAACATCTGCGCTTAGGATGCTGGTCGTGGCAGCCGCCACTATGCGGCTCCGCGATTACCTCACAAATGTCGCCAGCGCGCACTCGGTCAAGGTCGATGGCGCGCTCCTCAAGAACCCGCGTGAAATATTTGGGGGCAATGAGGCCGATACCTTCGCCGAGACATTTCGCCGAGCGGACGTTTCTGAGGATAACGGTCTCCCAGCGCTCACATTCCGGCTTAGCGGCCAGCAAAGCGGCGACACGATCGAGTTGCGTTGGCAGCCATCGATAGACGACATTGCGACGCTGCGGGCCGCCTGGCTTTTTGACTCCCAGCCAGCTGCGAGTCTGGAACTCCAGGTCTTTCCGTCGGCGACAGCATTCTGTGCAAGTTCGGATATTCGCGTTCGTCAACCATCCGCAAGACTGAAAAAGCTGCGCTCTGCCCTGGGCCAATGTGCCACCGCCACGCTTGATCACGGGTTTTCTGTGGTGCGGCTCCGCCGCTGGGTTCAGAAATGGCGCGATCAGGTTGATGAGATCGGTCCAGGAGGGCACGCCGACGAACTTGAGGAGCTTGGGCTAATCGGAGCGGTGCACGGTCGACAGACAGCCATCGGCCTCACGGCCTTTTCGCCGTTAAAGGCGGAATGGTTAGCCAATCATCTAGATGCGATGCATCAACTCTGCACGCAAGCGATTGTGGCGCGATCGGCCGCGGAACAAGATCACCAGATCGCTGAGGCGGTCTCTGCGATCCTTGCGTCCGCGAATTCTGTCGCCCGGCTGACGGCGGGACACTACCCGGCATTTGTTCGTGTTGCCGCGAATGACGACCCTCTGCTTCCTGTTGCTGAAACGCAGTTCTGGAGTGTCTATGCCGCGCAGTTTCACCGAACGGAAGATCCGTACGCTGAGGCTGCAATCGGCGAAGTGATCGAAAAACTGCTAACACTTCAACCCGAAGTTGCATCGCACCTGAAGTGCCTTGCTTACGGGCCCAACGCAGCGTCCGTACTCGTCCGGCAAACGCTAAGGCTGCTTGATCGTCAGATCGGAAAGGCCCGCCTCCGGCGTTCAGAGGTGATCTGTATCGGAGATACTCCAGATATCGACTCGCTGCTGGCGGCCGACGAGGAACTCTCGGGAGGTCGGCGCCACCTTCTGCAGCTGCGGCACTTTCCCACGTTCGAGAGCGCTCGTCAGGCTCTCGGAGGCGCCGACGATCGCCCGCTAGCGCATCTTGCGTTGGTCACAGGCCTTTCAGGAACGGCTGGGCGACTCTCCATTAATAGTATTGAGATTCCGCTTCCGGAAGAGGATCAGGACGTTCTTCTCACGCCAAGGACATCGCTCAGGCCTGGCGCGCAACGGCGTTTCATGCTCGTGTCGCCGACGGTTTCGTCAGCGTGCGGATCGTGGCTCAGACTGATGACCGCCATTGAGGACAGGTGGCCAGTCGTCGGGGAGATGGTTCGAGTCCCAGAACTGGGCACTTCGAGCGCCAGCGTCAGAGAGTATCTCCGGGCCGCCCACAACCATGCACTATGGGTCGCAACAGTGGACCGGTATGCGTCGAGAGAAGCGCTTGAACGAGCTTTAGGCTCCGAAGTTGCGATTCTCCATCAAGAACGACGGTTGTCTGGGGAATCTCCAGTTGGAATTGTGATCAGTCAGAAGTCAGGGGGCTCTGCCGACCGAGCAATCGCAAGAAGCTTAAAGGCTGCGCGCTTGTTGGCGGATGACAGTGTTTCATCGGAAGTGGGACGCAAATTGCGGGAGGTCGCATCGCAGGGTTACGGGATACTTGCCCTAGAAGCCGCCACGACCGGAGCGGGGATCAACGAACTAGTAGCCCACGTTTGCGCCTTTTCGCTTCTTGGCAATAAGGCCACGCCGTGGCCGCTCCCGCCCGATTGCCGGGTACTACTGATTAGCCTCGACGAGTACGCTTCCTGGTTTCCAAGCGGCAAGCGCGCCGACTTGCTGGCGCTGGCGATCGATACGAAGAACGTGGGGATTCACGTCGCGGCGATCGAGGTCAAAGCCCGCCGGGCCGACAATGACGCGGCGAACCGAGCGGCCGTCGAAGCGCTGGACCAACTGAGGCATACGCTTTCGGCGACAAGGTATGCCACTCATTACGACACATCCCAGCTCCACACTAGGATCTGGCTAAACAGAGTGGCGGAAGCCGCGTACTCCGTGGCTCGTGAAATCGGATTCCGCCTCGATAAGGCAGAACTGGAAGCACTCGAGGCGTTTCGCAAGGGTCCGGGCAACCTCGAATGGGCAGCGATGGGCCTTGTGTTCGGGCCGAACCTTGATCCCGTTGAGCGCCATTACTCTCATGAGATCTTCGGAGATCGGGTCCCGATTGCCGTCCATAACATCAAGCTGACACCCGAACTGCTCCTCGCCGCCGTTGATACTCGTCTCACGGACCTGCGAACGGTGCAGAGCGACAAGGGGCCGCTGCCGGGAGGTCGAATCCGTCGTCGTCCGGAAAAGGGTGGCGTGCGGGTGATCGACCCGGTGCCGGTAGCAGACGAGACCTCGAAAGCACTGGAACAGGAGCCTGCAACTCTCCCAACTCTAGACGCGACCTCCATGCCGGCGGAATCTGTGCTCTCCGAATCGACTTCTGCGGTTGTACCCCCCCCAGTCCCGCCAGTCGATCAGGCGGGACCCGCATCGGCGGCGGCGCCGCCAGCTGTCCTCTCGTTTCAGGCACCTTTATTGGGTTGGATTGCCGGGACCAGCGAAGCCGTCATGTGGAATGTTGCCGGTCCGGCTGCTTCGCTTCAGAACGGGCACATGGAGGTGTGGGGGTCGTCAGGCGCCGGAAAAACACAATTTATTATGGGGCTGCTTCTCCAGCTGTCCCAAAAGAATAGCTGCCACTTCGGTGTCACGGATTTTAAGAACGACTACGGTGGGGTGTTCCTGGAGAAGACCGGCACGTCCTTCTTCGATCTTTGGGATACCGGTGCTCCATATAATCCGCTCGCATTACTAAGCGACAACCCGAAGGCTATCGAGACAGCCATCATCGAGCTCAGGGACATTGTCGACGTCGCAGCGCGATCTTTCACGGTGATGGGGCACCGTCAGCAGGCCAAGCTTCATGAGTCCCTTGAAGAGGCCTACGCGATCGGGCGTCGCGAGAAGCGATGGCCCACGCTGGCGACACTCAATGATGTTCTAGACAAGGATCTGCGAGGCATCATCGGTGATTTGACTTCACACCGACTGTTCACGGAAGGCCCACCGCTGGGCGAGATAATCTATAAGAACGCTGTTTTTGGGCTTTCCCGAATTCCCGGTAACGGACTGACTACCGTCCTGGCAGGGGGATTCATTCTCTCTGCGCTGCTGCTCAAGATTCAGAATCTCGAGCCAGTTCCGAATACCGTGCGATATATCGCTGTAGTAGACGAAGCGCATCGGGTTGCGAAGTTCAAGGCAATCGACACCATGATCCGTGAGGGTCGATCGAAAGGGCTTGCGGTCATTTTGGCGACGCAGCAGCCGAATGACCTGCCGGATATTGTCGGCGCCAACGCGCTGACGAAGATTTGCTTTCGGCTTCCCGACGCGACGATGGCCAAGGCTGCGGCAAAGCGTTTGAATCCGAACGATCGTCGCCTCGCTGAGCAAATCAAGACATTGGGTGTCGGGGAGGCATTCGTAAGTCTCAGTGGTCAATCGCCTCAGCTTCTGCGCATGGTTCAGTTGTGGCGGGATTCGGAGCAGATAACGTCGTAAGAGATAACGGTGGACACGATTTCGCGCGAACGTCGCAGCGAAAACATGCGGCGCATTCGTTCGCGTGACACAATCCCAGAACTGATCGTACGCAAACTCGTCTGGGGTCTTGGCTATCGTTACCGACTGCACTGGAAAAAGGCGCCGGGCAAGCCAGATATCGCAATAACCACCCAGCGCAAGGCGATATTCATCCATGGCTGTTTTTGGCACCAGCATGACAAGTGCCGGCATGGTCGTTTGCCGAAGTCCCACCTCGACTACTGGGGACCAAAGCTCGCACGGAATCAAGCGAGGGACCGCGAGGTCCACGCATTGCTGTTCAAGTCCGGATGGGATGTATTGGTAATTTGGGAGTGCGAGGCGATCAACGCAATCACGCTGGAACAACGGCTCCTTCGGTTCGTGCGTTCCCCGCAGCACTCGCGAACGGAATCCGCCAAGCGTCGCCGAGCATCAGGTTCGCGAAGGTTGCGTTAGGGCAGCGATGCTCAGTTTCCCGTATAGCCAGAAAGCAACCGCAGAGATAACGGCATGCCACTAGTGCTCGCGGAAAACGAAGCCACTGAGTCAGGGATTGCCTACGACGACCGCACAGGAGTGTCGTACCAGTACCCAAGGGTTTATCGACACGCAATTCAGACAGGTGAGCGCTTCGTCTACTATCGAGGCCGCAAGAAGCGTGGACCTGGCCGCTGGCCACAGGTCTACTTCGGCACGGGGATCATTGGGGCGATATCCGACGACTTGCACGAGCCGAAGCGCTTGGTCTGCGAGGTTCTCGACTACCAACCGTTCCTTAACCCCCTGCCATTCAAAGACGTGCATGGCACGTATTTGGAGGCCGGCGCCTCTCGGCGCGGCTATTTTCAGCGCGGAGTCCGGCGAATCTCAGAAGCGGACTTTGATCGCATTTTGGAGTTGGCAGAAAATATTCACCCTGTTCAGGCATCAACGGTTGGAAACGCATTCGCCGACTCACAGAAATACGCATCGCCAGAAGTCGCAAGGGCGATTGAGGAGTTCTCGGTCGGTATCGCGGTAGCGGAACTCCGGCGCCGCTATCCGGCCGCCACCGTGACGCCGCAGCCTCGGAACAACCCTGGATTTGACATTCTGGTGACTGTTACTGGTGAGAACCTCTTTGTCGAAGTAAAAGGCACCCAGCGGTCCTCGCCGCAGTTCTTCATCACCGAAGGCGAAGTTCAATTTTCGCGATCACATGCCGATTGCTTCCGGCTCATAGTCGTCTACCGAATCAACCTGGAGAGTCGGACGCACGCCATTACGTGGCATGAAGGCGCGATTTCAGCCGAGACTGGCTTCAATCTCAAACCCATTCAATGGGCCTGCACGACGATTGCTAGCATTCCCGTGCTGGTCTAACTAGCTGGCTGGGCCGCGCAGATCGGCTGGGCCGTGCCTGCACGTGAGAGCGCGAAATGCGCGAGGCAATCAAGGGCACTGGCGCCGACGGCAAGCCGATCAACAACGTCTTGGTCCACGATAAGCAGTAACACCCTTCGACTGGCGGTCGGGCTTTCAGGAGAGCATGTCTCCATGCGAGCCCGATCGTTCAGTCACGTCGGCATCACCGTCAGGAACTTCACCCAGTTCGTTCGCTTCTACTGGGACGTGTTCGGTTCCTCACGCCACCAGTCCGTGCCTACCGCAGAAACGGCACCACGCGCCCGAGAGATCCGGTCCCGATGAGGGCATCGAGATGCCGTCCCCAGGTGTCGAGGGCGTGGCGCTTTTCTTTGTCGTAGGGATGACGAGCATAAATGTGAGTGGCGCGAGGGCCAGCCTCGCGGTGGTTCATGAGCTTCGCAATCGTGCTAGTGGG
>SHUZ01000055.1 GCA_009694415.1 Acidimicrobiia bacterium | reverse complement strand
ATCTTCCGATCGATCCCTCACCTTCGAGGCTCGTCGGGATGATGTACCCGCTTACAAGGAAGAAGACGCATACTCCGAAACGTCCGAAGTCGAACGTCTCGCGGGAGAACGTTTCGAACGCCGGCCACCACTGTTCAGCGCCATGCTGAACAACGACAGCAATCGCTGCGACGCCGCGCAAGGCATCGAGGAACTCCAAGCGTCGGGTACTCACGACTTCAGTTCGGTCCGGCTAGTGCAACTTCACAGGGACGTAGCGAGAGTTGCTAGAGCCGCCAATTGTTCGCAGTAGTGATCGATTGAGTGATGAATAAATCTCGCTGCCAGTCCGGTTGCGCCAAGTTCTACGTAACGGCCCAGTTGTTCGCTCACACGATCCGGCTCATCAAGCGGATCGAACGGTCGTTCGTTCTGCACAACTACCTCTAACGGAAGGCGCCTTCTTGCCCACGCGTCTGTCTCCTGTGCCCGATTGAGCATTTCAGAAAGATCCGCGGTGCGTAGACCAAACGGTGCCCACCCGTCGCCGAGTTCAACGGCGCGCCGTAGCGAACGAGCGGTACGCCCTCCCACCCAAAGGGGCAGATGTAGCTGAACAGCGCAAGGATCAACGATCATCCCGCCGAAGGTGTAGTAGCTGCCGTCGTACTCCGGTTCGCGTTGTGATAACCCGGCGCGCAGAGCGCGCATCGCGTCGTCGGCCAATACACCTCGGTCCTCGAACTCGGCGCCAAGCAGTACAAATTCCTCTTCGAGGGAACCGACTCCTACTCCGAGTACCACACGGCCTCCGCTGATCGCGTCGAGGGTTCCATAGCGCTTCGCGATGTCGAGTGGATGGTGATAGCCGAGCACGAGCACAAACGTTGCGAGGCGGATTGTGGAAGTACTAGCCGCCAAGTAACCGAACGTCGCCAGTGGATCCCAGTAAGTAGACCCGCGTGTCTGCGCGACGTCGAATGGAATGGCGACGTGTTCGCTACACGTACAGAAGTCGTAACCGAGACGTTCCGCCTCGACTACAACCTGTGTAATTTCACGTATTCCTGCCGTGGTCTCCCATTGAGCGTGTGCACCGGGAAGACGAGTGACGACCGGTGTGACTATTCCGAGTCGCACGATCTCTCCTACTTGCGAGGCAGTTTGATCGCCTTCTTGGCGATGATGTTCTTTTGGATCTCAGTCGCTCCGGCGCCGATTGAGGTGTATCGCTGCCAAGAGTAACTACGTGTCCAGGTGCCACCGTCGACAGCGTCGGGGCCACCCTTCAAGAGGAGTCCCGCAGGACCGAGCAGATCGACACCGAGTTCCGCGAGTGTCTGGCTGATCTCTGACCACTGCAGTTTTGCGAGCGGGACCTCTGGCCAGTTGGGGAGTCCCTTCATAATCTTCGTCAGAGCGCGGTAGTTGAGCAGTCGAGTTAGTTCAATCGCTGTGAATGCTCTTCCAATGCGATCTCTCAATTCAGGGTCATTGAGGGCCTCGGGGTTGACTGCGCGCGCCGTTGAAATCATTGACTTCAGGTCGGCGGCCATAGTGATCGAAAGCCCGGCGGTGCCAACACGCTCATGTCCGAGAGTGCTCATCGCAACCTGCCAACCTTCGCCTTCACCGCCGAGCCGACAACCTGCGGGTACGTCGACGTCGGTGAAGAACACTTCATTGAGCATCGTGTCGCCGGTGATGTCGCGGATCGGTCGACACTCGATTCCCGGCGTACGCATATCGACGATGAAGGCGGTTATTCCCTCGTGCTTCGCATTTCGTTCGAATGCGGTTGGGTCAGTCCTAAGTAGGAACAGTCCCCATTGCGCGAGATGGGCGCTTGAGATCCAGGTCTTCTGCCCGTTCACTACGTAACGGTCACCATCGCGGATGGCGGTGGTTCGCATGTTCGCGAGATCGGATCCCGCCTCAGGTTCACTGAATCCCTGGCACCAATGATCGTCGGCCGACAAGATGCCCGGAAGCCAACGCTGGTGTTGCTCTTCAGTCCCACACTTGATGATCATCGGCCCGATCTGCCAGATACCGTTCGCGTTGTAAATACCCGGTGCGCGAACTCGGGCCATCTCTTCGGAATAAATCGCGTTCTGGATAGGGGTGGCTTCTCTGCCGTGCCAGTCGACCGGCCAGTTGATCGCTGCCCACCGTCCATCGTCGAGACGCCGTTGCCAATCTTTCCGCCGTTCCTGCGTGCGTGCGAATCCCTCTGATTTGGTGTTGCTCGCGCCCGTGAGGTGGAGGGCTTGGTCGTCGTCGGCCCCCCAATGTTCAAGGAACGAAATCAGGTTCGCGTCGAGCCACGACCGCAACTCGTCGCGAAACGCAACGTCATCAGGTGTGAGCGCGAAGTCCAAGGGACCGGAACCTAACACGCGTGTCAGGTTTCTCGATAGTGTCACGTCCATGGATTTCACCTTCTCTCCCGACCAGGATGTACTGAGGGACACCGTTCGCGCATGGCTCGCCGACAAAGCGCCCCTCGAATACGTGCGAGCGATGGTCGAAGACGATCGAGGCTTTACTGACGAGCAGTGGCGCGCAATCAGTGATCTCGGCTGGCCTGCGATCCTCGTGCCTGAGGAGAACGGTGGGCTAGGACTCGGCCTCGTCGACGCTGTCGTCGTGCTGGAAGAGATGGGACGCGTACCGTTCCCCGGCCCCTACTTCTCGTCCGCGATCGCCGCGACGGTTGCAGCGTGCGAGTTAGGAGCAACCGAATTACTCGAAGCACTCGCCACGGGCGGGGAACGCGGGACAATTGCTCTCGAAGAGGGAGGATCAGGTGACCCTGTCGAAAGCGTTCATACCCGTGCGCGTCGCAAGGGCGCTAGTTGGGTCCTGAGCGGTGAGAAACCGCTGGTGATCGATGGCCACACCGCAGATTGGGTCATAGTCGCAGCTCGCACGCACGAAGGGCTGGGCTCTTTCCTGTTGCGTATGCCCCAGGGCGAAGCCGTTCCAGTAATGGACCCGACACGCAAGGCGGCGCGTCTCATTTTCGACGAGACGCCCGCGCAGCCGTTGGGGCCTGTTGGTGACCACAGCGCGATCTGGCGATCGATCTCAGACACTTGCAGCGTAGGACTAGCAGCGGAACTAGTTGGCGTGTGTGAAGGTGCGCTTGAAATGGCAGTCGACTACGCCAAGGCTCGTGTTCAATTCGACAAGCCCATCGCAACACACCAGGTAATCCAGCACAAGATTGTTGACATGCTCCACAAACTCGAGTTGGGCCGAGTTGGTGTCCACTTCGCGGCTTGGGCTTCCGATGTCGAGGATCCCGATTTGGAACGTGCAGCAGCGATAGCGAAGAGTTCGATGGCAGAAGCCGCGGTGTTCGTTACATCGGAGAACATTCAGGTTCATGGGGCCGTCGGGTTCACGTGGGACTGCAACGCGCAACTCTTCTATAAGCGCGCAAAGCAGAACGACATCCTGTTTGGTTACCAAGGGTGGCAACGCCGCAGGGTTGCCGACCTGGTTCTGGATCACGCGTGAGCGTTCTCGCAACGTTCGATGCTGTGTAAGCCATGGCGACCGACAAGAAGTTGATGAGTCTGCAAGATGCAGTGGCGGAACATGTGCGCGCTGGCGATTCCCTGCACATCGTTGTGGGGCACTCGCGGTGGACGGCATCAGCTAGAGAGGTCATACGGCAATGGTGGGGGCGCGACCCAAAATTCACGTTGATCATGTTGAGCCTCTCCAGCCTCGGAGCACTGTTCTTCCGCGGCGGGCTGGTCGAACGCGTAATTACTGGCTACTCCGGAGACACATTCCCGAATTTCACGCCTAACCCGTGGTTCCAGCGCGGTTACCAATCGGGAGACGTAGCGGTAGAGCACTGGTCATTCCTTGCACTTAGCCAAAGGCTTGAGGCGGCCGCTAAGGGCTTGCCCGCAATTGTCACGCGGTCAATCGTTGATTCCTCCATGGAAGCCAACGACGCATTTGCTCGCGTCGATTCGCCATTTGGAGAAGTTGGACTTCTGGGCCCGCTTGCACCCGATGTTGCATTGCTGCACGCTCCGGTAGCGGACCGACAGGGCAACGTCGCACTTTCGGCGCCAATGCTCGAGGGGGTGTGGGGAGCACTTGGTGCGCGCAGAGGCGCCATCGTCACGGTGGAATGCGTCGTAGACGACTTGAGTGAGGTTGCAGATTGCGTACGTATACCAGCGCACCGCGTACTCGCGATTTGTGAGACTCCGATGGGAGCGCACCCCGGAGGTCTGTTCACGCGTGGCCTGCCGGTCGAGGGCTACGGAGAGGACTACGAATTCTTTATCGACGCACGCGCCGCATCGCGAAGCGATGACTACGACGAGTGGATTGCACGTTGGGTGCTTGAACCAGAGAATCAGGACGCGTACCTGGAACGCCTAGGGGAAGACCGCATTGCGCGTTTGATCGGCAAGGCGAATGACAGACCGGGAACGTGGGATCAAGATTCCACTGCCGTAGATCTCGATGCACCAGCAAATTCTTGGGAGCTAGCTGCGACATACGGTGCGCGGCATCTCGCGGAACGCGTATTGGCGCTCGACGCCGATGCAGTGTTAGCCGGTGCGGGGGTCGCCAATCTTGCAGCGTGGCTAGGGGTGCGCCTCGCGCATCAACAAGGCAGCGAAGTTCAGCTCACCGCAGAGATTGGTCTATGGGGTTACGAACCAGCTCCCGGAGAGCCGTTCGTTCTGAATCATCGCAATTTTCCTTCCGCCACAATGCTCGGTGACGCGGCGATGGTCTTGGGAACCCTCGTCGGAGGTCCCGGTACAACGACAATCGGTTGCCTGGGCGGAGCACAGGTAGACCGTCACGGAAATGTGAACAGCACTCAGATACCAGACGGGCCATTCCTGGTTGGGTCAGGTGGAGGCAATGACGTCGCGAGTACTGCCGAGGAGTGCATCGTCATTGCGACCCTCACGCCGCAACGAACGCCGACGGAGTGTGGATATATCACCTCGCCAGGCAAGGCGGTACGAGCGTTGGTGACCGACCTCGGCCTGTTGGAGAAGATTGAACTAGGCGGCGAACTGGTATTGACCGCAGTACCAGTCGGAGCAGCGTCACTTGAATTACGCATAGATGCCGCTAAGGCTGCGTGCGGATGGGATTTAAAGGTGGCTCCCGCGGTGCGCGAGTTGGCACCTCCGACAGCGCACGAATTGTCCGCCCTTCGCATGTGGGACCCAGAGGCATTATTCCTGCGCGGTTGAACCCCTCAGCGATGCAGCCGGTCTAGGGTCAAACATCTACCGATTGTGAGGTGCAATGGCTGGGGTCACGTTCGATCGCGTCACGAAATGCTTTGGCGACGTCGTCGCCGTAGACGACCTGAGCCTCGACGTGTTCGATGAGGAGTTTCTGGTTCTTCTGGGTCCGTCTGGATGCGGCAAGTCCACCGCGCTGCGAATGATTGCGGGTCTTGAGGAGCCGTCGGAAGGAACCATCGAGATTGGCGAATCCATAGTCAATGACGTGGAAGCCAAAGATCGCGATGTAGCGATGGTGTTTCAAAGTTACGCGCTTTATCCGCACATGTCGGTGCGCAAGAACATCGAGTTTCCGTTGCGCACACGCAAGGTCGCATCCGACGAGCGCGAAAAGTTGGTTCACGATGCAGCCGAGTCCCTAGGCCTCGAGACTCTGCTCGACCGCAAGCCTGCGCAACTATCTGGCGGCCAAAGACAACGTGTCGCTCTTGCGCGCGCAATCGTTCGACGCCCAAAGGTATTCCTGATGGATGAGCCGCTCTCAAATCTCGATGCAAAGTTGCGCGTACAGACCCGAGCGGAACTCATTGAGCTACAGCGCGAACTGGCCACCACTGTTATTTACGTGACGCACGATCAAGTCGAAGGCATGACAATGGGGCACCGAATCGCGATCATGGCCGACGGCAAGTTGCAGCAGGTCGGTCCTCCCCAGGCCGTGTATGACCACCCGGCAAACCTTTTCGTAGCTGGTTTCATCGGGAACCCACCGATGAATACCGTGAGTGGTCCGATCGTGCGAACCGCATCGGATCCTGCGGGTTCGTTTGGAATCGGTGTCGAGGGCACGGTAATTCCTCTGCCTGCAGGACATTGCGCCGCGATCGAACGGTCGGGAGCGAAAACTGTCGTCCTAGGCGTGCGCCCAGAACATCTTCGACCAGCGACCGAAGGGGGGCTCGTCGCGACTGTCGCCGTCATCGAGTCCCTAGGCCATGAGCGTCACGTGGATTGTCGCCTCGCAGATGGCCAGATGGTTATCTCGCGATTGAGTTCAAGCGAGCCAGCACCGCTCGTTGGCGAGCGAGTCAACCTCACCGTAGACCCGCTCGAATTACATATCTTTGACGGTGTCACCGAAGAAGCAATTGAGACGACGTGATCTTCACGCGTAACGCAAAGGCCAGGCGGAGGTTGCGCGAGAGCGGCCTCGCTTACCTGTTGCTCGGTCCGTCCCTTCTGATCTTCGCGGTGTTCATCTTTTATCCATTCCTTTCGAACTTCTATCTCGGTTTTTTCAAGACACCACCTTTCCCTGGATTACCGAACCGCTTTGTCGGGCTTAGCCAATACCAAGAAGTTCTCACGTCGAGCACGTTCCTGAACAGCGTTCGCACCACAGTCGCATTCGCGTTCTTGACTGTGCCGCTGGGAATTGCGCTTGGCCTGGGCCTCGCGGTCGTAGCGCATCAGCAACTTCGCGGAATCGCTATTTATCGCACGATCTTCTCGTCAACGGTTGCGACCTCCGTTGCGGTTGCATCGGTGATCTTCGGCACCCTGTTCAACCCGGTTGTCGGTTTGCTGCCGTGGCTCGGGATCAACCCACAGCCCCCAATCCTCGACAATCCAGACTGGGCACTAATTGCAGTCGCCCTCATTACCGTGTGGCAGACGCTCGGGCTCACATTCATTTTGATGGCGTCCGGGCTTCAGGCAATCCCCGATGAACTACACGAAGCGGCCCGCATTGATGGTGCGGCCGCATGGAGCCGTTTCGTGAGGGTCACGATGCCGTTGCTTTCACCGACCATCTTTTTCGCTGTGGTGATCGGGGGAATATTCGCCTTCCAAACATTTGGTCAGATTGACCTGCTGACGCAAGGGGGACCCCTCGACAAGACGAACGTGCTCACGTACTACGTATTCACGACTCTCCGGACAGAGAACAATGACGGTAAAGCCGCAGTGCTGGCAGTCGCCCTGTTTTCGATCACGCTCGTTCTGACAGTCGTGCAAATGAAGGTTCTTGAACGCAGGGTGCACTATGCACGGTGACGCTCCCTCCCCGCGACGCACGGCAAGTCGGAATCGGCGACGTGTTCTCCTGAAGGTGCTCCGATATTTGCTTCTGACCTTTCTTGCCGTCGTCATTGTGTTTCCGCTGTACATCACTGTCGTGAACTCATTGTTGAGTCCCCAGCAGATTGCGTCGCGTCCGCCAACGTTCTTTCCGATCCATCCGCAGTGGGGCTCATACTCGACTGCATGGGACGCCGGACACATGTCCGAGTACATGCTCAATAGCGTGATCGTGACTGCGATAATCACTGTTGGTCAGGTAGCTACGGCGATACTCGCCGCGTATGCGTTTGCATTCTTGGAGTTCCCGCTGAAGCGAGCGCTGTTTGTTTTATTCCTTGCCACGTTGATGGTGCCGTTCGAAGTGACAATCATCACGAATCTGACAACGATCACGAATCTCGGCTGGTACAACTCGTACCAGGGACTTGCGGTGCCATTTCTCGCGACTGGCTTTGGTGCGTTCTTGCTGCGCCAGGCATTTCTTCAAGTTCCACCCGACCTCAAGGATGCTGCATCGATCGATGGTTATGGACACTGGCGATTTATGACGCGAGTTGCAGTTCCGCTCGCAAGGCCGACGGTTGCAGCACTCAGCGTTTTCGCATTCTTGGGCGCATGGAATCAGTACTTGTGGCCCCTGCTCGTGACGAAGGATGACCGGTACCGAACGGTGCAGATCGGTCTGAAGCAGCTGAGTTCGACAAGCCTGGATCAGGTCAACGTCACATTCGCCGGTGTGGTGATAGCGGCGCTCCCTCTCGTTGTTCTCCTGCTCATATTCCAGAAACAACTTGTGCGCGGTTTAACTGCCGGCGCCGTGAAAGGCTGAACGATGAGATCTAACCGAGCCGTCTCCCCGGAGGTACCCATGTACCGGTCGCCATCTAACCGTAAGCGCTTGCGCGCGATGAGCCTCGGCGTGGCCGCAGCGCTCTTAGTTGTGTCGTGCGGCAGTGGGGGAGGAGACAACAACGCCAGCACAAAGACGAAGTGTCCTGTCGATGCGTTACAAAAAGCGAAGAGCCCAATCGAGATCACGTTCTGGCACGCGATGAACAGGGCCAATGAAGAGACTCTGGTGCGCCTTGTTAATGAGTATCAGGCACAACAACCCAAGGTGAAAGTAAACCTGATTAATCAGACGGGATACCGCGAGAGCTTCGAGAAGTTCAAGGCCGGATTGAGTAGTGGAGACTTACCGGACCTCGTGCAGATCGAGGAAACAGCAACGCAACAAATGATCGACACGCAAGCGACCATCGCCGTGCAGGACTGCATAGATGCAGAAAAGTACGACACGTCGGATTACCTAACACGTGTACTCGACTACTACACGGTTGATAACGCTCTGGTGTCCATGCCATTCAACGTGTCGAACCCCGTGTTGTACTACGACAAGAACGCCTTCACCGGCGCGGGCCTCGACCCCGAAGAACCACCGAAGACGCTCGCGGACGTTACCGAATACAGCAAAAAAATCAAAGCGTCGGGCTACGAATTTGGTTATGGACTGAAGCTTGATCCGTGGTGGATTGAGCAAGAGTCGGCCAAAGGTGGCGAGTTGTTCGTCAACAACAGCAATGGCAGAGCGGAGCGCGCTACGGCGGCGGTCTTCGATAACCCAGTTGGCCGCGAAGTATTCAATTGGATGAACGAGATGGTCGACAGCGGCCTTGCGGTCGCAAATAGTGCTTCCGGGCCGAACGCGTTCGACAATCTGTTGGCGATCCGCTCCAAGAAACTCGCTATGACGGTCGATACGTCTGCCGCTCTTGGCACGATCTCGCAACTGATGGCTTCGGGGGAAGCGGGCGGCGTGAAGTTGGGCGTAGGGCCGATGCCGGGACCGAGTGGCAAGGGTGGCGTACTCGTAGGCGGAGGGTCCCTTTACATTGCTGCCGAGTCGTCTGGGCCGAAGCGCGCCGCGGCGTGGGACCTCACCAAGTTCCTCACATCTTCTATGACCCAGGCGGAGTGGGCTGCTGGAACCGGTTACATCCCGATCCGAAAGTCTTCAGCCAATTCGAAGGTGATGACCGAGCTCTGGAAGGCCGAGCCTGGTTACAAAGTCGCGTACGACCAGTTGCTAGGAGGCGTCGATAACGCCGCAACTGCCGGGCCGGTAATCGGCGCGTACCAGGCAGTGCGCGATGTCGTCCTGGCGGCGCAACAACGGATGCTGACGCAAGGCGTGTCGCCCCAGAAGGCGCTGCGAGATGCGCAGAAGCTGGCGACTAAGGCGATGGGCGAATACAACTCGCGAGTCGTCGGCTAGTCGCGGGTGGTCTTTACGCCTTGATAATTGTCACGCACGCGTTGGCCCCACGGCCAACGGTGTGTGCGAGGCCGACACGGGCACCAGCGACTTGGCGTACGCCCGCTTCGCCGCGGAGTTGCCGCACTAGTTCCACCACTTGACCTAGAGCCGAAGCGCCGAGCGGTTCTCCCTTGGAGAGCAGCCCTCCAGAAACGTTCACGGGTCGTCGCCCGCCGAATGTTGCGTCGCCATCGGCCAAGACGCGGGCCTGGTCCCCCGAAGCGCACAACCCAAGTTCTTCCCATGCGAGTAGTTCACGCGCTGCGTCTGTGTCTTGGCACTCGACTATGTCGAGGTCATCTGGACCAACCCCTGCTTCTTCGAATGCTGCATTCGCAGCCAATGTGGTCGGCGGAGGAATAGAAGAGTCGTCGATTCCCGAGAGCGGTGTCGCTTCTCCAAGGACGCTGCCGGGAAGGTGCGACCTCAGAACTGCCGATGCGAGTGTTACGCGCGCCGTCCCATCGGCAGGCGCGCGTCGGAGCACTACGGCAGCCGCGCCCTCGTTCGGAGAGCACAACATGAACAGGTGCAACGGGTCACAAACCAAACGCGAATCGAGCACCTCTTGCGCCGTGACCTCTTTGCGAAACATCGCGTCGGGGTTATGCACCCCATGTTTTCTGTTCTTTACAACTACGTCTGCCAGTTGGTTTTTCGTGATACCCGATTCGCGCATCAGCCGTTGCGCGCGCAGTGCGAAGTATGCGGGCGTAACCGCAAGTCCGGCTTGCTCGCGCCAGGGTTCGAAGAATGTCGACCGGATGATGCCCTTAGGCATCTTCTCCATTCCAAATACGAGCACGCTTTCGTATTGCCCAGCCTGGATCGCGCCCATCGCCAACTGCAGCGCAGCACCACCGCTCGCGCACCCGGCCTCAACGTTGACGATCGGCATGCCCGTGAGGGCGAGAGCTCCAAGAACTTTGTGTCCAGCAGCAACGCCAGCGTATGCAGTGCCGCAAAAGGCTGCCTGAAATCCGCCGCGAGGGATAGCGGCCTCGGCGAGGGCGGCCTTGACGGCGGTGACACCCATGTCGGTGACCGAGACGCCATCGAAGCGGCCGAAGGGGTGCAAGCCAACGCCAGCAATCTCAACGCCCGTCATACCCCCCTCCCCGTTTCCGGGGTGAACTCCCATGTGACAACGCCGTCGCCAAGGTCCACTATCTGCAGACGCATCGCCAGGCCGTATTCGTATGTTGCCGTGGGCGAGGTGAGTCTCGTAACAATGCGCAGCCCTTCGGGTAGTTCGACGACGCCGAAGCCGAACGGCACAACGCCCTCGTATCCAGGAGGCGCAGTCGTTACTTCAGTCCAACCCCAAAGTGTCCCGTGGTCTGAAAGCGTGACGGGGTCCACGTTCTCGCAACCGCAGTACGGGCAGTGCGCGAGGCGTGGGAAGGAATGATGTCCGCACTCGCCGCAGAGCGCCCCGAGCAACGCTGGCGGGTCAAGAGTGAATAGTCCCTCGTGAACAGGGGTGTGCATCAGACAACACCGGACTCGCGGAGAGCGTCGATCTCGGCTGCAGAGATGCCAAGCAACGTCCCGAGCACCTCGTCGGTGTGCTCACCGAGTCGCGGAGCACCTGTTGGAACGTGCACATCCTCGCCCACGAAACGCGGGAACGGCGCCTGTTGCCGCATCGGTCCCGCAACAGGGTCATCAACAGTTACAAGGTCGCCGCGCGCAGCGAAGTGGGGATCGGCGAATATGTCGGCTGCGGTATAAGCGGTTGCGACCGGGACATCATGCTCCACACATGCCGTTTCTACCGCTACGGCATCAAGTTGGCGCGTCCAGTCCGCGACGATTCCGTTGATCTCGTCGCTTCGTTCAGCGCGGTCGACCAGGCGCTTGAAACGCGCATCCTCGGAAAGATCCGAGCGGCCCATCGCTGCACACAGGCGAGCGAAGTTCGCATCGGAACCAGCGACAATGCAAACGAACTTTCCATCGGCGGTCGCGTAATTGTCGAGAGGAGCGCTGTTCGCGAGCCGGTTACCTTCCCGATTGCGCACGGTTCCAAGTCGGTCATATGCAGCAAGGGTCCACTCGAGCACACGCAACACTGACCCGTAAAGAGCGGCATCGATTACCGATCCCTTCCCAGATCGATGGACGTCGCGCGAGTACAGCGCTGCGGTAGCGGCCTGCGCAGCAAATACGCCAGTCAGGTAGTCGGAGATCGTTACCCCAGCCCGCACGGGCGGTCTGTCGGGGTATCCCGTTAGGTGCAGCAACCCACCGAATCCAATCCCTACGCGATCCAGGCCGGGCCGAGATGAATTGGGTCCGTCTTGGCCGAATGAACTGATGCGAACGGTGACGATGTTGTCGCCCAGATCCGACGGAGCGATGTGCCACCGCTCAAGTGTCCCGGGACGAAAGTTTTCGACAACCACGTCGGCCGTCG
>SHUZ01000001.1 GCA_009694415.1 Acidimicrobiia bacterium | reverse complement strand
GAGCCCGCGGCGGTCAACAGTTCGTACGTCTCATCTACGGCGTCGCGCGACTCGAACGCATACGTAACCACAACTCGGTTCGGTTGCTCTCCACTTCGCCACGCCTCGTGCCACACACGCGCCATCGATTCGTTGTCAAACTCCACCTCTCCACTATCGGTGTGCAGGCCATCGCTTCCAGGCGGGTACGCTCCGGGTGCATCTGGGACATCAAGCCCGAGTAGTCGGTAAAAGGCCAACGTTGATTCCCAGTCGCGTGCGACAACCTTGAATGAATGGATGTTCGGAGGGCTTGGCCTCTTCCCGTTGGCAACCTCTGACCAGTGCCGACAGAATGGCGTGCCCGCAGTTCTTCGAAAGGCTCATCGTGCGTAACATCGGTTCATCGGTCTATTGGCTAGAAACGTCTAAACACAATCCTCGACCCTCGCTCGCGCATGCGATCGAGGTAGACGTCGCAATAGTCGGCGCCGGATTTACGGGACTGTGGACCGCCTACCAACTTCTCAACGCGCAACCCGGTTTGCGCGTTGCACTTCTCGAAGGCGAAGAAGTCGGTTTCGGGGCGAGCGGACGTAACGGCGGCTTCGCAATGACACTTCTCGACATGAGCCTCACCCACTTGCGTCGCAATCACGGCGACAGCGGTGCGCGCTCAGCACACCTTGCGGTAGCCGACTCCATCGATGAGATGGGCGCAACGATTGCGTCGCACAACATCGAATGCGAATGGGTACGCGGTGGCCTTCTCGTAGTCGGCACTAACCGCGCGCAGATGCAACGTGTAGAGAGCGATTACCGGACCTCGGAAGCACTTGATCTCGCTGGATTCGAACTGCTTTCCGGATCAGAAACCCGCGCCCAACTCGACTCCCCCACCTACCTCGGCGCTCTCGCCGAAGAACATTGCGCTGTAGTGCACCCAGCCAAACTTGCAAACGGGCTCGCAGCAGTTGTTGAGGAACTCGGCGCGACCATCTACGAACACACACCGATGAGCAGCATCTCCGAACACGGCGGCCGCCTGCACATCGCAACTCACGGCGGAATGGTCAGTGCCGAACAAGTAGTACTCGCCACCAACGCCTGGGCATCCACCACTCCATGGTTCAAATCAAAGGTTGTACCGCTCTACACCTACATCGCACTCACCGAACCACTCTCCGAGGAGCAGTGGGAAACAATCGGCTGGCAACAACGACAGGGAGTCGAAGACAAACGTAACTTCGTGCACTACTACCGCCGCACTGATGACGGGCGCATCTTGTGGGGTGGTAGCGACGGCATCATCTACCCAGGCGGCAAGATCAAAGCGCGCTACGACCGCGGTGAAACAGTCTTCAAGCGCCTCGACAAAACGTTCCGTCACACCTTCCCTCAACTCGACAACGTTCGCTTCTCACACACGTGGGGAGGACCCGTTGCAATAACCGCGTCATTCATGCCGATGTTTGGAACGCTGCTCGAAGGTCGCTTGCACTACGGCCTTGGCTACAACGGACACGGCGTCGCACCGAGTCACACCGGCGGCAAGATCCTGCGCGACAAGGTGCTCGGGAAAACAAGCGAACTCACCGAGCTCTGCTTTGTTGACTCGCGCGAAGCAGCATTTCCGCCTGAACCTCTGCGTTGGATCACCGCTGAACTCACCCGCCGTTCCCTGCTTCGCCAAGACGCATCGATGGACGCAGGCAAACTCAACGGCGCGATGGATCCCCTACTGCTTCGCGCAATGAAGAAGTTCTCCTGAGCGACGTACCCGGCGTGGGTTACTAACCGAGGCGATACTTGCGAACCGCCAGCGCGGTGAAAACGACGACGATCACCAGCCACCAAATCGCGAAATGCAGGAATGCTTGACTTAGGTGTATCTGATTCACTTCATAAAGAATATCGTCGCCGAGTGCGAGGCCCCGCGCCGTGTCGATCGCGGCCGTCACCGGGCTCCAGCGTGCGAACGGTTGCATCCACGCCGGGAGTTCCGAAATCGGTGCGAATGCAGAACTCGTAAACACCAGCGGCAGCATCGGAATAAACATCGCCGCCTGCACTGTCTCCGGGTCGCGCAGCGTCAACCCCATCCACGCCGAAAACGTTGTGAGGGCCAAACCGAAAAGCACCACGATCGCAACCATCGCAAGTGCTGGTCCTAATCCCGTGGTAAAGCGAAAACCCATCACCATGGATGCGATGACCAGCAAGATCGCCTGGATGCCAAGCCGCAAACTGTCACTAAATGTGCGGCCAACCAAGAACGCCGACCGCGCGATCGGTAACGAACGGAAGCGATCGATCATTCCTGTATCCAAGTCACGCGCAATACCAACGCCCGTGCCCATGCAGGCGAACGTCATTGTTTGAATCAACACGGCTGGAACTACATATTGCTCATAACTAATGCCTCCGACCTCTGCAACCGCGCCAAATACAAAAACGAATAGCACCAGCTGCATGAACGGCTGAATTGTGGAGAACACAATGAACATGGGCATGCGGATGGCCTTGCGCAAGTTGCGTTGCGCAAGGAGGCCGATATCGGCAAGCACACGGAAGGGTGGTAACGCTGCGCGTTCTTCGGGCGTGCCTATTCGTGCAGGTGCAATAGGGGTCATGTCATCGCACGCCACTCGCAGGCATGCGACCTCTTCGTTTCTTGGCACCGACCCGCGTCTCTGCGGCGTGTCCCGTCAGGTGCAGAAATACATCGTCGAGCGAGGGGCGCCGCAGGCTTAGATCGTCAATACGGATACCAGCGGCGTCGAGTGTTCGAATCGCCGTAACTAGCGAAGCGCTGCCGCCGCCATCACCTCCGACGGGAACCACGACCGAACCGAGATCCCGATTAACGGCAACATCTGCTTCGGCCACTTCGAACTCGCGCATGAGCGATGCCGCCGCTTCATCCAATTGGCTTCGGTCATGCACTCGAAGGTCAATAACGTCACCGCCAATACGATCCTTTAGTTGGTCGGCAGTTCCCTCTTCAATGATGCGACCGTTGTCGATCACGCTGATCGTGTCGGCGAGTTGGTCCGCTTCTTCGAGGTACTGCGTGGTGAGCACAATTGTTGTGCCCGCCTCCTTCAGATCGACAATGACATCCCAAAGATCGAGGCGACTCCGCGGATCAAGGCCTGTAGTCGGCTCGTCGAGGAACAGCACCTCTGGAGCGAACATCAAGCTGCCCCCGAGGTCTAGGCGTCGACGCATACCGCCCGAGTACGTACGCAATCTACGATCTGCGGCGTCGGTTAGTTCGAAAACTTCCAGCAACGCGGCTGCGCGCTCCTGCGCGGCTTTCTTCTTCATTCGACACAACCTGCCAACAAGCACCAGGTTCTCTCTACCTGACAGGTCTTCATCGACCGCCGCGTACTGACCGGTTACGCCGATTGCACCGCGCACCAGTTGGGGCTGTGTGGCAACGTCATATCCCGCAACCGTCGCGTGTCCGGCATCCGCTCGCAACAAGGTTGTGAGAATCCGAATCGTTGTCGTCTTGCCAGCGCCATTGGGCCCCAGCAACGCGACTAGCGCACCCTCTGGGACGGCGAAGTCCACACCGATAAGCGCGTCGAAGTCATCGAACCGCTTGGAAAGGCCTTCAGCGACTACTCCGCCAGTCATCGGCGCTGAATCTACAGGCGACGACGCCCCGACAATGCATGGACCACCCTTTTTGGGCTCATAACCAGCGCGTTCTGCGCGTTGCGTGGCCCTGTAGACGATCGCGCGATGCTGCCCACACACAATGCCGAGGAGGCAACGCCCAAATGACTCCAGAAGAAGTCGTCAACGAGTTCATCGCCCGCATCGAACGCGCCGATCTGAATGGCGCTTGCGAACTAGTGACCGACGACGTTGAGTATGACAACGTTCCCATGGGCAAGGTCTATGGCCCCGATGGAATCAAGAGCGTGCTCGACCAACTATCCGGAACAATCGACAACGTCGAGTGGGTCGTGCACCGGCAGTGCACGGTGGGCAATGTTGTAATGAACGAACGAACCGACCGGTTCGGCAAGGACGGACATTGGATCGACCTGCCCGTAGCTGGATTCTTCGAACTTCGCGACGGACGCATTTCGCTCTGGCGCGATTACTTCGACATGGGAACGCTCATGAACGGCATCGCGGAACTGTCTTCTAAGTAACTGACCTCTAATTTCGATCTAGGCGTGCACGCCACGCCACAGCACAAAACCAACCGAGGAGTTCTAGTGCCTGAAGCCGTAATCGTTTCCACCGCTCGCAGCCCGATTGGCCGCGCGAACAAGGGGTCACTTGTCGATGTGCGACCGGACGACCTTGCCGCAACGATCATCGCGGCCGCTATGGCAAAGGTGCCTTCTCTCGATCCGTCCGAGGTCGAAGACGTAATCACCGGATGCGCGCAACCGGCTGGTGAACAGGGTTACAACCTTGCGCGTGTCGTGGCACTGCTGTCGGGCCTTGGCACGGCACCGGGAACAACCGTCAACCGGTACTGCGCGTCTTCCTTGCAGACGATTCGGATGGCCGCCCACGCGATCAAGGCCGGCGAAGGCGACGTGTTCGTTGCAGCGGGCGTGGAATGTGTGAGCCGGTTCGACAAAGGCCGCGCAGATGGCGGTCCTGGCACAACCAACTCACGGTTCTCCGATGCCCGGTCGCGCAGCAAATCCCGTGAGCAGGCCGGTGTTGATGTGTGGGCACCGCTAGACGGACTCCCCGACATCTACATCTCGATGGGTCAAACCGCTGAGAACGTCGCGACCCTGGAGGGAGTGACGCGCGAGGAGATGGACGAGTTTGCGGCGTTGTCACAGAACCGCGCAGTGCGGTCGCAAGAGAATGGCTTCTTCGAACGCGAGATCACGCCGGTCACCCTCGAAGACGGCACCGTCATTAGTAAAGATGACGGTCCACGCCCAGACACAACCGCAGAGAAGCTCGCGCAGTTGAAGCCGGTCTTCCGTCCCGATGGTTCGGTTACCGCCGGTAACGCATGCCCGCTAAATGACGGCGCTGCGGCGGTCGTCGTGATGAGCGATGTGCGCGCCGAGGCGCTCGGGATCAAGCCGCTCGCACGGATCGTCTCGACGGGTGTTTCAGCACTCGACCCAGAGATCATGGGACTCGGTCCGATAGAGGCGTGCCGTCAAGCATTGCGACGTGCTGGTCTAACGATCGACGACATCGACCTCGTCGAGATCAACGAGGCGTTCGCCGCGCAGGTCATCCCGTCGGCGAAGCACCTCGGTATTCCGTGGGAGAAGCTCAACGTAAACGGCGGTGGCCTCGCGCTTGGTCACCCATTCGGCATGACCGGAGCGCGCATCATGACAACGCTTTTGAACGGGTTGGAGGATGTAGGAGGCCGCTACGGACTCGAGTCAATGTGCGTAGGAGGAGGCCAAGGAATGGCAATGATCGTGGAACGGCTCACCTAACCAGACACCGAACCACCCCGACGCACCCCCATCCCGACCCACCCCCAGGGCGATCTCGGCACGTTTCGGGCCCTTATAGGGCCTCGAACGTGCCGAGTTCACGCAGGACGCGCTTGAGTACCTTCCCCATCTGATCGCGGGGCAGCACATCGACAAACTCGACACGCCGCGGACTCTTGTACGCAACAAGATGCTCACGCGCGAATGCGATCACTTCTTCACTATTCAACTCGCCGTGTGCGACTACTACCGCCGTAACAATCTCGCCGTACTCGTCGTCGGGCATACCGATCACCGCGACTTCATCGATATTGGGATGCTCGACGAGAACCGCTTCAACTTCCGCTGGATAAACATTCGCTCCGCCGGTGATCACCATGTCTTTGCGGCGGTCCACGATGAACAAATAGCCGTCATCGTTTACGTATCCGAGATCACCGAGAGTCGCGAGATCCCCGCGGTAGACAGCCTCGGTATGTTCCGCTGGACCGGCGTAGCGGAACCCCAGCCCCCACTCCGAGCCGATGTAAACGAGACCAACATCACCTGTCGGCAACTCGTTCCCCTCATCATCCATGATCGCGATTGCCGACCCGGGCGCCGGACGACCGACACTACCGGGGTGCGTGAGCCATTCTTCCGAGCTGATGATCGTTCCCATGGTCTCCGTTCCACCGTAGGCCTCCCATACCGCGCCGACGGGGAAAAAATCGATCACTTGTCGCTTGAGACTCGGGGCACACGGCGCGGACCCATGCATGATGCGCTTGATGCTCGAGACGTCAGCCGCGGCACGCACGTCATCGGAGAGTTGCATTACGCGATAGAGATGCACGGGTGCTGTAATCGCGTAGGTAACTCGCTCGGTCTCGATAGCTTGCAGCCACTCCCCTGCATCGAAGTGGTCCAGGATCACTGTTGTGTGCCCCAACAACAGCGCAGTGTGCGGCCCGCTAAAACCTGCAATGTGATACATCGGCGACCCGGTCACGTTGACTTCATCGGGACCATCGAGCCCATATGCGGTGTAGTAGCCAACTAGACCCTGGATCGAGAGATGCGGTGCAACCTCTGGCCGCAAGACGGCCTTTGGAACGCCAGTAGTCCCGCTCGTATACGCGCGCAGCGCGATGTAGTCGGGTGCGGCTTCTGGCAATGCATCACCAGAGCGAGTCGAGGCTTCTGCAATAAACGAATCGAGACCCGCTTCATTTAGCAAGTACTCAACCTCGCCATCGGTGCAGAAGTAATCCAATTCGTCGGGCGTGGTGCCGTAAGGAATAGGCACGACCTGCGCACCGAGGCGCGCCGCGGCAAACGCCGCGATTATCCATTCGGGACGGTTGCGCAATGCAATCCCAAGCCTGCAACCAGGACCAACTTTTTTGTCTGCAAGGAAGCGAGCTGCGCGGTTGATCTCGTGATCGAGTTCGCCATATGTGATACGTCGATCGCCAAACACAATCGCAACTTTTTCGGGCCGCGCCGTCGCATGAAAAGCAACCCCGTACTCAATTACGACGTTGTCAGCCAAACCGTCTTGCGTCATGCGCCGTAGACCGGTGTCGGCTTGGGCGCAGTCGCCAACAACTCGCGCACTACCTCCCCCAATTCCGACGGTTCCCACTTAGCGCCCTTGTCTGCACTCGGGCCATGTTGCCAACCATCGGCCACCGACACAAGGCCCCCTTCAACTTCGAACACCCGCCCCGTTACATCCTTCGATTCCGCGCTCGCCAGCCACACCACTAGCGGCGAAACATTTGCTGGGGACATCGCATCGAATGCTCCGTCGACAGGCTCGGCCATCGTGTCAGCGAACACTGCCTCTGTCATGCGCGTGCGCGCTGCGGGCGCAATCGCATTTGCCGTAACTCCGTACCGACCAAGTTCTGCCGCTTCCACCATCGTTAGCGCGGCGATTCCTGCCTTCGCTGCGCTGTAGGTTCCCTGTCCAACGCTTCCCACCAAACCGGCGCCAGAAGATGTGTTGATCACGCGTCCATCCACCGTTTCGCCGGCCTTCTGCTGTTCACGCCAGTACGCCGCAGCAAAACGCGTCGGCGCGAAGTGCCCCTTGAGGTGCACTCGAATGACCGCGTCCCATTCCTCTTCAGTTGTAGACACGATCATCCGGTCGCGCAAAAATCCAGCGTTGTTCACCAACACGTCAAGTCTTCCGAAGGAATCGATCGCAGTTTGAATCAGCCGTTGCGCGCCATCCCAGTCCGCGACGTCGTCACCGTTAGCGACGGCCTCACCCCCGCCAGCCCGAATCTCCGCAACCACTTCGCCCGCCGGACCAGATGAACCGCCGGACCCATCCAACTCCGCGCCGAGGTCGTTCACAACAACCAACGCCCCGTCACGTGCCAACGCGAGTGCGTGCTCACGGCCGATCCCGCGTCCGGCACCCGTGACGATCACAACCCGTGCATCACATATCCCCATCAGACGGGCAACGTAGCCGACCTGGAACGAATATCAGACCGCAAGATCGGTACCGGGGTTTCCCAGATCATCGCTCGGGGCTATTGCGCCATCAAGTTCGGACCCGCGTCCCCAACGCCACGCGAGCATCGCCAGCACAGCGACACAACCCCCAGCGACACCCCACATAACCTTGGACCCACCAATTCCATACAGCGGCGCCGCTCCAAAGCCCGATAACGCGGCCATGCCTGCAGCTACCGCTCCATATAGTCCCTGACCAGCAGCAACCAGCCCTGGCGGTGAGGAGCGAGCAACAGCCGACTGTCCTGCTGGAGTCGCGAAAGCATCGGTGAACCCGTGCAATAGCGCTACCACCACGGCCAATGCGACCGACCCAACCCATCCATACGCCACGAGGAGCGGAACTGTTAGAGCCAGTGCAAGCACGCCGCTTTTCAATGGTCCCGAACGATCGGCGAGGCGACCACCGAACGGACTCAATGCAACGAGCGGCAACGCGAACAGGGCGAGAGTGATCGCGATCACTGCAGTATTCGCGCCCATATCGGTTAGGTAGCGCGCCCAGACTGCGTCGAAGACACCGATCGCCAAATACAACGCGGCGCCGATCGCTAGACCCGAACGAACACCGCGCCTCAAGATCAATGTGCGCACTGCGCGGCGCGGAGGATTCGCTGCTATCGGCGGTTCCGAGATGCGTGCCAAACCCGGAGCTGTGAGAACGAGCGCTACAGCCATTACGAGGAACGGCGCGTGCAGACCAAATAGCGCGGCGAGTAGAGCGGCGATCGGCGCGCCGGATACGAACCCACCCACTTCGACACTCGCGAGTCGTCCCAGTTCTTCACCCGAGCGCGTACCGGCTTTCGAGATGACGACGCGGCGGACCGCTGGCATAAACATTCCTGAACCGAACCCCATCAAAACTCGCGACGCGACGAAGAGCCACATCCCCGAGACCAACGCGAACATCAACATCCCAGCGGCGGCCGTTACCAGACCCAGGCGAAGCATCAACCGGGTGTGCCCACGGTCGCTATACCGAGCAAGCCACAATTGCGCGACAAGGCCAGCTAGAGAACTAGCGCCAGCTATCAGCCCAAGCGCGTACATGGGCAACCCGTACGCGTCCTGCAGTTCAGCAAGGAGCCCGAATATTGCGCCATAGGCCATCGACTCGATCGCGGTCGCTGCGTACAGCAATACCGGAACGCCCGCGGACTCCCTCGAAGAACTCACTTGGCGATCTTCTCACGCCACTACTACTACGGTGCCTGTTGTGCGCTTCGGAGTGACAATGTTCATGACCGACGAAACAATGGGTCCAGTGGAGTTCGCGCGCGCGGTCGAAGATCGTGGACTGCATTCGATTTACCTACCCGAGCACACGCACATCCCAGTTTCACGGCGTACCCCTCCTCCAACTGGCGAACGCGATCTGGCAAACGAGTACAAGCGAACTCTCGATCCGCTCATTGCTCTCGCAGCGGCGGCGAGCGTTACGAACCGCGTGTTACTAGGAACGGGCGTCTGTCTCGTCGCCCAACGTGATCCGATTGTGACGGCGAAGGCCGTTGCGACTCTCGATGCGGTCTCTGGTGGTCGGTTTGTATTCGGGGTCGGCTTCGGTTGGAACGAAGACGAAATTGCGGACCACGGCGTGGCCATGACAGACCGTCGAGCGATTGCGCGTGAACACATGCTTGCGATGCGCACCCTCTGGACCGACGACGTAGCGGAGTTCCACGGTAAACATGTCGAGTTGCCGCCATCGTGGTCATGGCCAAAGCCAGCGATGCCGTCGGGCCCACCCGTTCTAATCGGGGGTGCTGCGGGCCCCAAGCTCTTTGCCCATATCGCCGAGTATGCGGATGGATGGATCCCGATAGGTGGTTCTGGAATTCGAGCCGCTCTCGGAGATCTACACGAGGCATGCGATGCCATTGGGCGCGATGCATCGACGCTCCGCATCGTGCCGTTCGGAACGATTCCCGATCCCGGGAAACTGGAGTACTACATCTCGCTGGGAATCGAAGAAGTGGTCTTGCGAGTACCCGGAGGACAAGCCGAGACGGTGTTACCGCTCCTAGACGAGTACGCAACCCTCACCTAACCCCCAAACAAGACCCCCCTAGGGCGATCTCGGCACGTTTCGGGCCCTTATAGGGCCTCGAACGTGCCGAGATCGCCCTAGGGGCTAGAGGCGCTCGATGATTGTCACGTTGGCTTGGCCTCCGCCTTCGCACATTGTCTGTAGCCCATACCTTCCGCCGGTCCTCTCCAGCTCACACAGCAACGTGCTCATCAGTCGCACCCCCGTCGCACCCAGCGGATGCCCAAGCGCGATCGCTCCACCGTTCACGTTCACCTTCGCCAGATCTGCCCCAGTCTCCTGTTGCCATGCGAGCACCACCGACGCGAATGCCTCGTTGATCTCGATCAAGTCGATCTCGTCGAGTCTCATCCCCGACTTCTCCATCGCGTAAGCCGTCGCCGGGATAGGCGCACTCAACATGAAAATAGGATCCGCGCCGCGCACTGACAAGTGATGTATCCGCGCCCGCGGCGTCAACCCGTGATCCTTCAGCGCGCGCTCCGACACAACGAGCATCGCCGCCGAAGCATCCGAAATCTGGCTGGCGAGTGCCGCTGTGATCCGGCCACCTTCAATCAACGACGGCAGAGACCGAATCTTCTCTGCGTTCGGCTCCCGAGGCCCCTCGTCTGCCGTCACATTCCCAAACGGAACGATCTCGCGCGCGAAGCGGTCCTCGCGCTGGGCTTGCAGCGCCCGCTCATGTGAGCCAATCGCGAATGCCTCCATGTCTTCACGGCTGATCCCCCACTTTTCTGCGATCAACTCGGCGCCACGGAACTGGCTCACTTCTTGCGTGCCATAACGCGCGACCCAACCCTCCGAACCGCTGAACGGATCCGTGAATCCAAACTGCTCGGCAACAATCATCGCCGACGCGATCGGAATCATGCTCATGTTCTGTACGCCACCGGCGATCACAACATCCTGCGTTCCGCTCATCACGCCTTGCGCTGCGAAGTGCACTGCCTGTTGACTCGACCCGCATTGACGATCCACCGTCGTGCCAGGAACCTCCTCCGGCAATCCAGCCGCCAACCACGAAGTGCGCGCGATGTCTCCCGCTTGCGGGCCAATCGCGTCGAGGCAACCAAACACAACGTCTTCAACCACCAACGGATCAATGTCGTTACGTTCTACAAGTTCACGCAACACATGTGCGCCAAGGTCTGCAGGATGAACCGCGCTCAACGCTCCTCCCCTCCGTCCTACTGGCGTCCGGATTGCGTCAACAATGTATGCATCGCCCATGTCGTGTTCCTCCGTCAGGTCTTGTCCAGGATCGCGCGCGCGACGCGCTCGCGGTGCCATGCGGGGTCGCCGTACGCTCTTTGAAGCGCCCAAACGCGCTTCATCCACATATGCAAATCGGACTCGTCCGAGTATCCAATCGCGCCGTGGCATTGCAAGGCGTGTCGAACCGCGAGAGAGGCGGCATCCGCAACCTGAGCCGCGCACATCGACACATGAATCGACCGGTCGATGTCATCAACACTCAAAGAATACGCAGCTCGATAAATAAGCGGGCGCGCAAACTCAAGGGCGATTCGCACGTCTGCCAGTTTGTGTTTGACCGCTTGGAACGAACCTATCGGTGCCCCAAATTGGCTGCGCGTAGCGGTGTAATCCACCGTCACATCGAGCAGGTTTTGTGCGAGGCCGAGGAGCGTCGCCGCATTACCGAGTGCCGCCCTATCGAACGCGTCAGCGCATTCCCGCGGTCCACCTACTTCGGTAGTTGCCTCTGTGTTGGACCAGTCGACCGTAAACAGATGCCGCGTGTGATCGACCGACGACTGACGTTCAAGTACGAGGCCTTCTCTCGCTACAAGTAGCAAGCGTTCGTCATCCTCTACGAGTACCGCGTCCACGGAGTCGGCGTACACAGAAAGAGCTGCGGGTCCGACAAGCGCGCTCATCGAACCATGGCCGCTACCCACAACTGCCGCCGCAACAAGTGCGTGTTCCACGAATGGTTCCGGCAATGCGACGCGGCCAACTTCTTCACAAACAAGAACCAGGTCGAGCACGCTCAATCCAAGCCCACCTGCCGCTTCAGGTACGAGTGCTTCCAACACGCCCATACCCATCAAGGCATCCCATGTGCCAGCGGTGCGGCCGTTGGCATTTGACCATGCGCTCCTGACCTCCGAAGACGGGCACTCCTTCACAAGCATTTCTCGCACCGCGTCCCGCAGCGCAAGTTGATCAGTCGTGAACGCGAAGCGCATCTCTACCGCTTCGGCATTCCGAGAATGCGCTCTGCAATCACGTTGCGCTGGATTTCATTAGTGCCTGCATAAATAGGACCCGACAGTGCGAACTGGAAATCCTTCATCCATCCGTTGTCTTCCAATTCGGCAGCAGTACCAAGCAGCGCCAACGCAGTGTCATGCATCCGAATATCAAGTTCCGACCAGAAGACTTTCGTGAGGCTCGAAGTCACACCAGGCTTGCCGCCATCGCCAATCGCCGTCACGGTCGCGAGGGTCTGCAACCGATACGCCTCGACATCGATCACTGCCTGCACAACCGCATGACGCAATGCTGGGTCCGACGCCCTTGCGCCGATATCGCGATACAACTGAACCAGTCGGTCAGCGGTAGCCATGAATCGTCCTGGACTACGCAAGGTAAGTCCGCGCTCTGATCCGGTGGTAGCCATCGCGACTTTCCACCCATCATTGACTTCGCCAAGCACCATCGCATCATCAACGAACACATCGTCGAGAAAAACTTCGGCGAATCCTTCGTCGCCATCAAGCCGTCCGAAACCGCGAACCGTGACGCCCGGCGCATCCAAAGGAACGAGGAAGTATGTGAGTCCGGCGTGACGCTCGGCTGCCGGGTCCGACCGGAACAACCCAAACATGTGCGTGCAGAACGCCCCCCTCGTCGTCCACGTCTTCTGCCCAGACAGTCGCCAGCCTCCGGCTACATCATCGCGAACAGCCGTGGACCGGATGCCAGCGAGGTCGCTGCCTGCGTCGGGTTCCGACCACCCTTGACACCAGGTCTGCGTGCCTTGCGCCATCGGTTGCAAGTAGCGGTCGCGTTGTTCTTGCGTGCCGAACTCAAAGATGGTGGGTGCCAGCAAGAAGATCCCGTTCTGTGTCACTCGTTGCGGCGCACGCGCGCGGTAGTACTCCTCTTCAAAGATCAGCCACTCCCACAGCGTTGCGTTGCGACCTCCGTACTCCTCTGGCCATGAAACAACAGCCCATCGGGCATCGAACAGGCGTTGCTCCCACTCAAGATGACGCGCGAAGCCATCGCTCGTATCGCCACTGGGCAACTTTTCGGACGGAACATTCGCAGCAAGCCATGCGCGTGCTTCGTTTCGAAACTCAACTTCGGTTGGACTCCAAGACAGGTCCATCCGACGGAGGTTACCTACGACCTGATCGGTGGTCCCACTTGTGGATCAATCTTCGAGCAACAAGCAGTACCGAACCGGTTCGGCTGGTCGTCATATCTACTCGTTCCCCGCGACGTACGCTTTTGCCCATCGATAATCGGCTTTGCCGGAGGGCGATCGCACAATCTCGTGGACGAGGTGCACTTCACGCGGAACTTTGTACCCAGCGATCAACTGTCGCGCGTGCGCAGCCAACTCATCAACGGTCGGAGTTGCATCACCGCGCGGCTGGATAACCGCAACAACGCGTTCACCCCAACGTTCATCGGGAACGCCCACAACTACAACGTCGAATACCTGCGGATGACTCTTCAGCGCGATTTCAACTTCTTCTGGGAAAATCTTTTCGCCACCCGAGTTGATGCTCACCGAACCGCGGCCGAGCAACGTGATCGTGCCATCGGCCTCCACTCGCGCCATGTCACCCGGCATCGAAAACCGACGCCCGTTGAGCTCGACAAACGTCTCCGCCGTCTTGACGGGATCTTTGTAATAGCCGATCGGCATGTAACCCGACCGCGCCAAGTGCCCAATGACGCCGGATCCAGGTTCAACGGCCCGACCCTCGTCATCAATAACGGTCGTGTGCTCACCCATTGCAAAACGGGGCTTCCCCTCGGCATCCGAGCCAGCAACAGCACCCTGGTACCCCGTCTCGGACGCGCCGAGTGAGTCAACGATCATGACGTTCGGAAGTTTCGCGGCGATCTCCTCTTTGACTGCGGGTGACAAGATTGCGCCACCGGAACCGAGGACCAAAAAACCGGATAGGTCATATTCGGTATCGGGATCATCGAGTGCCTCAATCAACGGACGCGCCATCGCGTCACCAACAAGGCTCATCGACATCACCTTTTCGCGTTCGACGGTCGCCCAAACAGCGTGGGGATCCATTCGTTTCTGCGATGTCAAAACCACGACGTTGCCCTGCAGCAACATAACCAGTGCGACCCATTGAGCGGCGCCGTGCATCAACGGAGCGACCGGGAAGGCAACAATGCCGCCGCCTGCTTCAGCTGCCTTCACCACAGCCTCGGGTGACGAGTACATCTCGCCTCCCATCACCATGATCGCCCCTACCGTTGAGAAGAAGAAGTCATCCTGACGCCACATCACACCCTTGGGCATCCCGGTTGTTCCGCCGGTATAGAGCATGTACTGGTCGCCCGCGTCTCGCGCGCCAAAGTCGCGCACCGCAGACGCAGCCCCAAGTGCTTCCTCATAATCGACTGCACCAATCAACGCGAGGTCCTCGTCGGAGTCATCTCCGATAGACACCAACACCTTCAACTTCGGACATTCGGAGAGAATGGCCGCTATACGCGGGATGAATTCCCGTCCGTGAATAACGGCAACAAGGTCTGCGTTGCCGAATAGATATGCGAGCTCCGCTTCGACATAGCGATAGTTGACGTTGATCGGCACGGCTCGGATCTTCCAAGCCGCGAACATCGCCTCCATCCACTCTGAACCGTTGTACGCGTATATCCCGACATGTTGGCCTGGCTGAACTCCGTGTGCGGCCAAGTGGTTGGCAAGCCGTGTCGCACGCTCGTCAAGTTCGCTGTAGGTGAGCCTGCGTTCGCCACAGACGAGAGCAGTGCGCTTCCCGACAGCGTCGGCAACACCCTCAAAGAGATCCGCAAAGTTCCATTCCATGCTTGGTTGCTCCAACTCCGTCGGGGTCGGCGTCCTGCGATCGGTCGCCTCGAATTACTTCTTGAGAATCACACAGCTGCCATGGCCGAACAAACCTTGGTTAACGGTTAGTCCAACCTTCGCCCCTTCGACCTGCCGGTCGCCGGCTTCACCTCGTAGATGCCATGCAATTTCACAAACCTGTGCGATGGCCTGCGCCGGAACCGCTTCGCCGAATGAACCAAGACCGCCACTTGGATTCACGGGTATGCGCCCGCCAATAGTCGTCTCCCCCGAGTTGAGCAACTGCTCGGCTTCTCCCTCCTTGCAGAGTCCGATGTTCTCGTACCAGTCGAGTTCGAGCGCTGTCGAAAGGTCGTACACCTCGGCCAGGTCCAGATCTTGGGGACCGATCCCGGACTTCTCGTAGGCCGCGTGCGCGATCGAATCACGAAAGCCGCGCTCGGGGGCTGCTACGCCAAAGGAAGAGTCTGTCGAGAAGTTAGGCATATCTATAAGTGTGTTCGGATAACTAGGAGTCACAGTGCTGAGCGCCGCGATTCGCACAGGGTTAGTCACCCCGTGTGCCTTCGCGTATTCAAGGCTAGAAATTATCAGCGCAGCGCCGCCGTCGGACGTGGCGCATATCTCGAGCAATCGCAGCGGATCCGACACCATTGGCGATGCCGCTACCTCGGCCTCGGTGACTAACTTGCGATAGCGCGCGTTCGGATTAGAGACTCCATGACGCGCGTTCTTTACCTTTACCCGCGCGAAGTCTGCCGGCGTAGCGCCGAACATCTCCATACGGCGACGCGCGTACATCCCCCAATAGGTGGGGTTTGAAGCGCCCAACAACCGGAACCTCAGCCAGTCGGGATCATCGGGACGGTCCCCGGCGTTCGGCGCGAGAAATCCTTTTGGAGTCGTGTCAGCTCCCACCACGAGCGCAACATCACAAAGCCCGGCAAGTATCTGTGCTCTCGCCGCGTTCAACGCGGTCGCCCCACTCGCACACGCTGCATAACTCGACGACACCTCGGCGCCCTGCCAGCCAAGTGCCTGCGCGAATGTTGCTCCCGCTACATAGCCGGGATATCCGTTGCGCATCGTGTCTGCACCACAGACGAGTTGCACATCGCGCCAATCGACATTTGCATCCGCCAACGCGGCGTGCGCTGCGGCAACTCCATACTCGACGAAGTTCCGTCCCCATTTTCCCCAGGGATGCATCCCGACGCCCAACACCACTACGTCACTCACTGAACGACCTTCCACTGCCACACGACGTACTCATTGTCTTCGTCTTCATATAGGCGACCGAGAACCAATTCAACCTCTGCGCCTATCGACAACTCGCTTGGGTCGCACGAAGTAGCAAGCGGTCCGAGCACGACCATCTGTTCGTCGACCAACTCGACCGCCACCACGGTGTAGGGAACGAACTCGTCAGTCGAGATATACGGCGCGGGAGGCTTGTAATGGTTGGTAGTCCAAGACCACACGCGCCCGCGGCGCGACAACGTGCACTCTTCGAGTGCTTCTGTCGGTGCTGCCGGATTCCGCGAGAAGGCGAGGTTCTTCGGAAAGAAATAACTGCCGGTCTCGACTCCGCGACTCGCCAGGAGCTTCGGCTCATCGTCCATTGTGAACCAACCGTCTACTGCTGGAACTCTGGCTTTGTTACTCACTTGCTCTCCCCGTCGCCCAGTAGGTCCAACGTACGTTCGGCCTCATCCATAATCCCTCGGATTATCTCAGCCGCGGTCGGCAGACTTGAAATCTCTCCCACAACCTGTCCCGTCGGCAGCACTCCAGCATCGAGTCGCCCGTCGACAAGCGCCGCCTTCGTGAGCATCGGAGCGTTGGCGGCCATTGCGACCTGCGCCCATGTAAGCCCTTCGGCTGCCTTCATCGCCCTGCCTTCACGCGCGAGATCGGCGATTGAACGGCCTGTCAGTTTGCGGAAGCGGAGAGCATTGGCAAGCGATCGCCCGAGCGCGCTGAATCGACCGACGCCCTCCAAGTGGTCCACCATGGCCGTTCGGATGACCCGTTGCGGGTGACCGTCGATGGCTTTGGTTACGACCGTGTCGGTGACCGAGGCTTCGAGATACTTCTGTTTCACGGCATCTGGCACCGTGCTCTCTGCCGACAGCAAGAAGCGTGTTCCCATCGCAACGCCCGCGGCGCCCCATGCGCGCGCAGCCACAAGGCCGCGGCCGTCGCAGAATCCGCCCGCGCCAAGAACGGGGATATCAACGGCGTCACAAACTGCAGGAAGTAGCAAACTGGTCGGCACGGTTCCTGTGTGACCGCCGCCCTCCGCTCCCTGCGCGATTACCGCATCGACGCCCCACTCCGCGACCTTTTCCGCATGGCGACGCGCACCGACGGTTGGCATTACAACAACACCCGCGTCCTTGAGCGTCTTAACTAATCGCTCACCGGGAGCCTGAGCAAAACTCGCTACGCGCACGCGCTCGCGGATGAGCAGAGCAATGCGATCGTTCACGTCGCCCTGATCGGATCGCAAATTCACGCCGAACGGTCGGTCGGTCCGGTTCTTCACTTCAGCAATCGCCGCTGACAGTTCAGCGAGCGTCATGGTCGCGCTGGCAAGTATTCCGAGGCCACCTGCGGCGCTTGTCGCGGACGTAAGGCGAGCGCCAGCCACCCAGCCCATACCGGTTTGGACAATGGGATAGTCGACACCGAAGAGGTCGCACGCCGAAGTCCGCAAAGCAGCGCGCATCAAGCCCCTCCAGGGCGATCTCGGCACGTTCGGGGCCCTATAAGGGCCCGAAACGTGCCGAGAATGCTTGGGGTCACGTGTGGGGGACCTCTTGCTCGCGCGATCCCGTCGGATCGATCACCTCTCTGATCAGTCTCAACTCTTCTCCGCTCGGCGCGCGGCTCTCGGCCACCTCATCTGCTATCGCCAACTCGAATCCAGTAGCGGCCACAACCTCTTCGACGCTCACTCCCGGGTGTACCTCTCGCAATCGCATCCGGCGATCGTCCGTTTCAAAATCGAGGACCGCGAGGTTTGTCACGACGCGCCGAATCCCGTGGAAGCGACCAGCCGCTCCTAGTTGCGCGGCACGGTCATACCCAACACCGCTCACAACATCGACCTGCGGTACGAACACACGTGCAGAATGATTGGGTATCCAATAACTAGTCGTGTTCTGAATCGTGTTGCCAGGTGCACCACGAAACCCCAGCAGTTGCGCCTTGGGCCGTTCCCAATCACCAACGAACGCGAAGTTCTGGTTCCCGTGCACATCGATCTGACTCGCACCCATCATCACGTGGCGGCGGCCCGACCACACAAGATCAAACATCGATCGATACGGATTCCACGCTTCGACAATCTTGGGTGCGTCATCGACTCCAACGGGACGCGCTCCGGCAATCAACAATGCTTCCCCGTCCGTCATCACCAGATCAGGTTCAAAACTCGCCCGTGCAAGTCGACCGCCAATCATCGGAATCGTGCCGATCGGATTAGCGAGTATTTCTCCATCGCCGCGAAAGCACTCCGCTACAGCGATGCAACAATGCTCAGCTCGCGTCGCGTAGCTACCCATTGGCCAACTCCGCGTTCAAGCCAGCGACCTTGCGATACTGCTCATGCCCACCGCAGTCCAAATACTTGGCCTTCCACCCTTCCAAAGCTTCTGGTGACGTCGCGCTAAGCGCATACTCGCGCTGAAACGCCTCGTCGCGCCCGTAATCGGGAACACATTCAGAAAAGTGTGCGCCGTACCGCGCCTCAATCACACCATCGGTCATCAGGCGGTTGATTCGCAATGACTGGATCGGTCCCCCTGACGCCAATTCATCGGTTTCGACGATGCGCTCGACGCTCATGAATCGTCGCGCCGCCGCCATACAAAACAAGTCATCGAAATACGGATCAACATTTAGATATTGCCCGTTCCCGCCTGCGTCACCACGATGCATGTGAACCAAAGCCACATCGAGTGTCAATGCGGGTGCGGCGACCAATTCCTCGCCATCGTCATACGGTGAGACAACAGTTCGAATCTCGGCCTGGCGCATCAAATCTGAACCGAGACCCACTCGGGTGGGCAGGAACGGCACGCGCCAAGCAGCTGCCTGCAGACCCAACAGGAACATCCCTTCATCCAGTTCAAGGGTCGTAACGGTTCCAGCCTGACGCGCATTACGAAAATGTGGTTCGAGAGCAATCGAATCGAGCGAACAGAACGCGTACACGACCTTGCGCACTTTGCCGACCGCGCACAACAACCCAACGTCGGGACCTCCGTAAGAAACGACCGTGAGATCCCGCACATCCGACCGCGCGATCGCTCGCACCAAGCTCATCGGTTTGCGGCGTGAACCCCAACCGCCTATCCCGATGGTCATCCCGTCGCGTATCTCCGAGACCACATCATCTTCAGAGATACGCTTGTCGGTCACTTGCTGGTATCCGTTTCGCGCTTGTTGACGAACGCCTCGCGGTGTTCATCGGCGACTCCCAACAAGTTGAGTTCAAACGTGAACCCTTGCTCAAATCGGTAAGAGCGATTGACATCAATCGGATCAATCCCGTTGAGACTCTGCTTGGCGGCGCGGATCACGGCAGGACTCTTCGAAGCAATCTCTCGTGCAATCTCCATCGCCGCGCCTCGTAGTTCGTCGCGCGAAACAACGCGCGCAACGGATCCGAAGTGGTGTAGTTCCGCCGCGGTCGCTGTCGCTCCCGTGTAGACCATTGCGCGCATCTTGTGTTGCGGTACGAGGCGAGCCAAGTGCGTGGCGGCACCAAGTGCACCTCTGTCGACCTCAGGAAGTCCGAACGTCGCATCGTCGGAAGCAACGATCACATCTGCGTTCCCTACCAGTCCGATCCCGCCCCCCAAGCAATAACCATTTACCGCGACAATGACCGGAACGGCGCACTCGTATACCGCGGCGAACGCCGCGAAGCACCCTCGGTTGGCACCAACGAGTGCCTTGAAGCCTTCGGTCGCTTGCATCTCCTTGATATCTACGCCAGCGTTGAAGCCGCGCCCCTCGGCCCTGAGCACGATTACGCGCACGGAACCATCGTCGCCGAGTGAGCGGATCGTGTCCGCCAACTCCAACCAGCCAGCAACATTGAGAGCATTGACTGGTGGATTGTCCATTACGACCTCAGCGACGCCAAGGTCATCGATTGTTTGGCTGATTCCCATGAATGCTCCGGTTCCTCACTGCGCTTCAGATCGGATGGGTAACGTAACCCACATGACCGATTCCCTCGACTTCTCAGGCTATGTAGCTCTTGTTACCGGCGGGTCACGGGGAATAGGGCGCGGTATCGCAACAGCACTCCTCACGGCTGGCGCCGAGGTGACCGTATGCGGGCGAACCGAACCCGAATCTCTGCCCGAAGTCGACGGCCGGGTGTGCGGATTCGGTGAAGTAGATGTACGCAACGCTGATGCCGTAGCGGCATTGTTCGACACAGTCGTTGGACAACACGGTCACATAGATCTGCTAGTCAACAATGCAGGAGGCTCGCCATCTGCTGACACGTCCACAGCATCGCCGCGTTTCTCTCAGGCGATCGTTGAACTGAACCTCCTCGCGCCCCTGTTGTGCTCGCAGCGCGCGAACGCCGTGATGCAAACACAAGAAACCGGCGGCGTCATCCTCAACATCGCCAGCGTTAGCGGCACTCGCCCTTCGCCAGGAACTGCGGCTTACGGCGCGGCGAAGGCCGGGCTGCTCAACCTGACCCAAACCCTTGCAGTCGAATGGGCACCGAAAGTTCGCGTCAATGCGATAACGGCTGGACTGATACACACCGAACAGAGCCACCTGCACTACGGCGACGCGGCTGGAATGGCAGCGGTGGCCGCGACTGTTCCGCTCGGCCGGATGGGAACGCCATCAGACGTGGCGAACGCGTGCCTATTCCTCGCTTCACCGCTTGCTTCGTACATAAGCGGAGCGAACCTCCTTGTTCACGGCGGCGGGGAACGCCCGGCCTATCTAGCTGCCGCCGAAGACACTCAGCCTTAAGCCTCGAGACCATGCTCGCCGGTCGAATCAGCACGGCCAATTGACACACCCCGTAGCGCGTCGGGAAAGATATGCGCCATGACTTCTATAGATCACCCATTGTCGATGTTGACCACCGACGAGATCGCTCGTGCGGTCGCTTCGCTCCGCGCAACCGGTCGACTCGGTGATCAAGCCCAGTTCGCTCATGTAGTGCTCAACGAGCCAGACAAAGAAACGCTCGCTGCCTGGGCGACCGGCGAACCAATACCGCGATCGGCACGCGCGCAGATCGTGCCGAACGAAGGTCTCACATTGATCGAAGCAGTCGTCGATCTCAATACTGAAGAAGTGCGCGAGTGGCGCGAGATCGAGGGCATGCGGCCGGCGTTGCTGTTCGGCGAAGCCTTCAATGCGATCGCCACAACTGTCAAACATCCCGAATACCTCGCAGCGCTTGCCAAGCGCGGTATCACCGATACCAGCAAGATTCAGATTGACCCGTGGCCAGCCGGTTCCTTCGGTTACGACTGCGAAGAAGGTCGTCGCATCGCGCGCTGCATCTCATTCCTGCGCGAGTTCCCCGCTGACAACGGTTACGCGCGCCCGATCGAAGGACTCATCGTGCACTTCGATATGGGACGCAATGAGGTGATCGAAGTCATCGACCATGGGGCTGTTTCACTTCCGCAACAACACGCTCGATACACCCCTGACGAGCATCAACCGCTACGCACCGACCTCAAACCGATCGCAATCACGCAACCAGACGGTCCCAGCTTCGCAGTCGAAGGCAACCTCGTCACATGGCAGAAGTGGTCATTGCGCCTCACGTTCGACCCTTACGAAGGCCTCGTAATTCACCAGGTCACCTACGACGACAAAGGTCGCGTGCGACCGATCATGCACCGCGCTTCAATCACCGAAATGGTGGTGCCGTACGGCGACCCGGCCGAAACGCAAGGATTCAAGAACGCGTTCGACGCTGGCGAGTGGGGACTCGGGCGCATGGCCCAGTCGCTGTCGCTCGGTTGCGACTGCTTGGGCGAGATTCACTACTTCGATGCCGCGCTAACGACCGAAGCCGGTGATCCCTACACACTCAGCAACGCCATCTGCATGCACGAGGAGGATTACGGAATCCTTTGGAAGCACGTCGACTTGTTTGGGGACACGAGTGAGGTTCGACGCAGTCGGCGTTTAGTAGTCAGTTTCATCTCAACCGTTGGCAATTACGAGTACGGGTTTTATTGGTACTTCTATCTAGACGGCAACATCCAATTAGAAGTAAAGCTCACTGGGATCGTTTCTCCAATGTCGATAGAACCGGGAGACCAATCCGAATTCGCGAACGTGATCGCGCCCGGCGTTGCCGCTCCACATCATCAACACATGTTCAGCGCGCGCCTTGACCTCGATGTGGACGGCACGGACAACGAGGTTTACGAAGTTGAAGCCGAGACCATGCCCACGGGTCCCGAGAACCCGTGGGGCAATGCGTTCCGCCCGAAGACGACGCTGCTCGAGCGTGAAGGTGAAGCGAAACGGGTGACGAACTCGGCATCCAGTCGATGCTGGAAGGTAGTGAACCCCCACGCGATGAACGGCCTCGGTTTCCCCGTTGCATACAAGCTCATACCAACGATGAGCACACCGACGTTGCTTGCCCAACCGGACTCATCGGTAGGCAAGCGTGCCGGCTTCGCGCGCCACAACCTTTGGGTCACTCCATATGCGCCAGATGAACGCCGGGCGGCGGGCGATTACCCGAACCAGCACGAAGGTGGCGATGGATTGCCGCTGTGGACTGAGCAGGACCGGCCAATCGCGGACACCGACGTCGTCCTCTGGTACACGTTCGGCATCACGCACTTTGTTCGGCCAGAAGATTGGCCTGTGATGCCAGTTGAATACACAGGCTTTCTGCTGTCGCCGATGGGATTCTTCGACCGCAATCCCGCGCTCGACGTACCGCCGTCAAGCGCAGCGCACTGCCACTCCAACGAATAGCCACCTGCCAAAAACCGCCGAGCGTTTGTCGCAGAATGCACCGCAGCGGTGCACTACACGACAAACGGCGATGTAGGAAATGGTAGTTAGGGGTGCTGCGAGCTCACGCTTACTGTCTCTCCTGTCATATACGTCGAGTAGTCCGACGCAAGAAACACGATCACATTGGCAACTTCCCACGGATCTGCCGCCCTGCCGAACGCTTCACGGGCGATGAGTTCGTCTAGCACTTCATCAGTGGTCACCTTCGAAAGAAACGGGTGCATCGCAATGGACGGGGCTACGGCGTTGATTCTCACACCGAACTCCGCTGCTTCCATCGCGGCACATCGGGTGAGCGCCATCACTCCGGCCTTCGCCGCCGCATAGTGGGCTTGTCCACGCTGTGCCCTCCACCCGAGCACTGAAGCGTTGTTCACAATCACGCCACTCCCTCGAGGCTGCATATAACGGAGTGCCGCACGCATGCATCGGAACGTTCCACTGAGCGTGACGTCGAGAACAGTCGCCCACTCCTCGTCAGTCATGTCAACGACGTTCGCGGTACCGCCCAATCCCGCGTTGTTCACGACAATGTCAAGTTCCCCAGCAGCAGCGACTGATCCGGCGACGAGAGACTGCACCTGTCGGTCGCTCCTTACATCACAAGGAATCGCAGCCGCGACAGCAGGACCAAGACGTTCTGCCGCTTCGGCCAATCTCCGCTCGTGCGCATCGCTAATTACAACGCGCGCCCCCTCAGCAATGCATCGCTCAGCCGCTGCGTATCCGATCCCAGTACCAGCAGCCGCAGTGACGAGCACGGTCTTGCCGACGAGAAGGTCATGAGCATCGGTTGGTTCCATCAGACCACCTTGGGTTCTTGCGGCAGGCCCAGTACCCGCTCGCCAATCACGTTCCGTTGTATTTCATCCGAACCACCGTAAATCGTATCGGCGCGACCGTAGAGGAATATCCGCTGCTCGAGCGTCATGTCATAGGGCAAAGCATCACCGATTTGTGACCATGGCCCCAACACATCCATCGCCAACTCACCTAACCGTTGGTGGAGACTCGCCCAGTAGAGCTTGGAAATCGACGTCTCCCGAGTTACCTCACCTCGAGCCATTGCCGTCAATCCGCGCATCGCGTTGTATCGCATGATCTCTAATTCGATCCACGCTTGCGCAAGACGCTGACGCAGTACGGCGCTCGTCAGAGTTCCCATCTCCCGCGCAGCGTTAATGATCTCTTGCCATTCACCGACGAAACCGAGTTGCTGGCCCAAAGTAAGCGCGCCGCGCTCGAAGGCCAAAGTTCCCATCGCTACTTTCCATCCGCCATTTACTTCGCCGACGACAAGGTCCGATGCCGTGCGCGCTCCTTCGAAAAACACTTCGTTGAACTCAGACGTCCCAGTGATCTGTTCGATGGGCCGAATCTCAATCCCCTCTTGCTTCATCGGTACCAACAAATAGGAGATCCCCCGATGACGCGGTGCATCTCTATCGGTGCGCGCAAGCACGAAACACCAATCGGACCAATGTGCAAGAGAAGTCCACACCTTCTGTCCATGGAGGACCCACTCATCACCATCGAGATCGGCGCGCGTCGCCAGCGCTGCAAGGTCCGATCCAGCGTTTGGTTCGGAATACCCCTGACACCAAAGTTCCTCACCGCTCGCGATGGCAGGGAGAAATCGCAGGCGCTGTGCTTCGGTACCAAAGTGCAAGATCGTTGGACCGATAAGTCCTTCACCGACGAGTCCAACTCTGCCCGGCCCACCAGCGCGCGCGTATTCCTCGTAGAAAATCACCTGCTGCAGCAGGGTGACATCTCGACCGCCGTACTCCTTGGGCCACGACAGGCAAGTCCAACCAGCAGCACCGAGTGCGCGTTCCCAAGCCCTGCGTTCCTCGAACAATGCGTGCTCATCGCCTGGTCCGCCTCTACCGCGCACCATGGCAAAATCACCTGAGAGCATTCCAAGCAGCCACTCTCGGGCCTCCGCTCGGAATGCTTCATCTTCCTCTGAAAACCGCAGGTCCACGCGCTGTGGTCTAGCCGATGGGGTCGCACGGTATGGACTCCTCCGCCCACCATCGACACCTGCGGTACCCTCTGATCCACGCGGGAGCCCGATGCGCGGGTTGAGAGGGAGGTGCGCAACCTCCGACCGTAAGAACCTGATCCGGGTAGTGCCGGCGTAGGGAGGAGTTCAAGCGAATCCTCTTGTGCTGAGCATTACCAGCACGAGGAGAGTTATGGACGCAAGCCCTGATCGGCGAACTGACTTCGTTGTCTTCGCTGGCGGCGATGCCGTGCACCCGCGATGGCACGATGCCGTTTCAGACGGGCGTCGCGTGATCGCAGCCGATTCTGGCCTTGAACATGTTGTCGCGCTCGGACTGGTGGCAGAGGTTGTGGTCGGTGACATGGACTCGGTTGATCCGGCAGTCTTGGACAATGCGCAACGAGGTGGTACTCGAGTCGAGCGCTTCGCGGTGGCTAAAGACGCTACCGACTTAGAACTCGCGCTCGCGACGGCCGTACGGCTTGGTGCAATTCATGTGACGTTGGTTGGAATCGGAGGCGGGCGCCTCGACCACTTCCTGGCGAATGCGCTTCTCTTGGGAGCGCCAGAGTGGGCCGGTCTCAATCTTGTTGCATTCGTTGGGTCTACGCGCGTAACCGTCATTCGCGAGTACGCCGAACTGCCTGGTCCAGAGGGATCGCTCGTAACGCTGTTGCCGCTGCACGGGCGCGCGACGGGCATAACAACCACGGGCCTGCGCTGGGCGCTGACGGACGCCGAGCTAGTCCCCGGATCAACGCGCGGCGTAAGCAACGAACTCATCTCCGCTACCGCCACCATCACCGTTACCGATGGCGTGCTTCTGGCAATTCAACCGCAACAAGCGGAGGGGGACTGACATGAACCTGCGCATGTACATCTCCACTTTCGCCACCGCCTTGTTGGCCATGTCATGTTCGAACGGAATGACGAATTCCAAGTCGGTCACGCTCGTCACCCATGACTCATTTGCGATTTCTGCGCCCGTACTCAAGGCTTTCGAACGCGAGTCGGGAATCGATGTGCGGGTTCTCAAGGGAGGTGACGCTGGGGAAGTTCTCAACCAAGCGATCCTCACCAAAGGCGCGCCCCTTGGCGATGTGCTTTTCGGCGTAGACAACACGTTCCTCGCGCGAGCGCTGGACGCGAATATTTTTGTGCCGCACAAAGCGCTCGGCCTAGATGATGTATCTCCCGCGCTGCGCATCGATCCAACGCACCACGCAACCCCCATCGACTGGGGTGACGTCTGCATCAATACAGACATCACCTGGTTCGCGAAACGCGGCATTGACCCGCCGAAAAACCTCGCGGACTTGCTTGACCCGCGCTTTCGGGGACTTCTCGTTGTTGAGAACCCAGCCACTTCATCTCCTGGCCTGGCATTTCTGCTCGCCACGATCGCTAGCTCCGACAAACACGGTTGGCAGAACTACTGGAAACGCTTGCGCGACAACGACGTGCTCGTCGTCGATGGTTGGGAGCAGGCATACAACACGGAGTTCTCTGGTTCAGCAGGCAAGGGATCAAGGCCACTGGTCGTCAGTTACGCCACCAGTCCCGCTGCCGAAGTGATGTTCGCAGATCCACCCATAACCGTTGCGCCCACCGGCAACATAGACACCACATGCTTTCGACAGATCGAGATGGCAGGAATCCTGAAAGGCGCCAAGCACCCGAAGGAAGCTCGTGCACTCATCGACTTTCTCGTCTCAGAACAATTCCAGAAAGACGTACCCACTTCGATGTTCGTATACCCAGCGCGCAGCAATACTCCGCTGCCTGAAGCGTTTGAACAATTCGCTCCCCCACCGACGGCATCGGGCTCGCTACCTCCGTCGGAAATATCCGCCAATCGCGATGAATGGATCGAGCGGTGGACGGAGATCGTGTTGCGATGAACTTCAGCACCAGAGTGGGTCGGCAGGTGCTCATCGCGATTCCGGTCTTGTTTCTCGTCATCTTCTTCGTCTGGCCGGTGTTATCCATACTGCGTCTTGGGCTTGCACCGGAAGGGGCGTTGAACCTTGCGCCATTGCTCGACGTATTGAACGACGCGACCCTCTGGTCGGTCGCATGGTTCACGCTTTGGCAGGCCGTCCTATCGACGGTGATCACTCTCGTGATCGCACTGCCAGGGGCTTACGTGCTCAGCCGCTACCGCTTCCGCGGTCGAGGACTGACTCGCGCTCTGGTCACGGTGCCGTTTGTTCTACCAACTGTCGTCGTGGGTGCAGCGTTCACCTCTCTCGGAGTCTCAAGGTCGCTGACGGCGATCCTTCTCGCACATGTTTTCTTCAACTACGCGATCGTCGTTCGCACCGTAGGAAGCCTCTGGTCACACATCGACGACCGCGAACAACAGGCAGCGCGCGTATTGGGCGCTGGAAGGGTGCGAACCTTCGTATCGGTCACTCTTCCAACATTGCGGCCAGCCATCGGAGCGGCGACCGCAATTGTCTTCCTATTTTGTTTCACAAGTTTCGGCGTGATCTTGATCCTCGGTGGCCCTGGTTACGCAACGATCGAGACTGAAATTTACCGGCAAACGGCGCAACACCTCAACCTGGAAACAGCAGCAGTTCTTTCGCTGTTCCAACTAGGGGCTGTCATCGCCGCGTTAGCAGTGAGCAACCGCATGAGCGGCGATCGCATTGCACTCTCCACCCTGCGGCCCGCAAACCAGAACACTTTGCCAGTGATCGGAAAGCGGCGAATCATGCTCGGTGTCAACCTCTTTGTAATTGGCCTTCTCATAGGGCTCCCCCTGACTCAACTTGTCGTGCGCTCGTTCGACGGTGGCCTCGACGGATATCGCGGTCTCACGAGAACGACCTTTGGGTTCGCAGAGCCACCCATATCTTCAGTCTGGACGTCATTGCAATACGCATTGATTGCGACAGTGCTCGCTGTCTTCGTTGGAGGCTCCGCCGCATTTGCACTCGTACGTCGCCGCGAGCGAGCCAAGGGACGCCTACTCAATCTCCTCGTGATGCTGCCACTCGGTATTTCTGCAGTGACTGTTGGGTTTGGATTCCTTATTGCCTTCGATGCAGAGCCGTTCGAACTCCGAAGTTCGCCCGCGATTATTCCGATAGCGCATGCACTTATCGCAATCCCATTCGTTGTCTGGTTGATGGTTCCCGTACTCACCGCTATAGATCCTCGCCAACGCGAGGCCGCTGCCGTGCTCGGAGCGAGACCTAGCCGCGTATGGCGCGAGATCGACTTCCCAATCGGGCTACGAGCGGCCCTGGTCGCGGCCGGTTTCGCTGCGGCAATCTCCCTTGGAGAGTTCGGCGCGACCCTGTTCATTGTGCGCCCCGACACCGTGACATTGCCAGTAGTTATTTTCCGCCTGCTCGGTCGCCCTGGACAAGAGATGTATTCGCAAGCCATGGCAGCCAGCACGCTTCTCATGTTTCTCACCGCAGGCTCTGTGCTCGCAATCGAACGCTTACGATCCCCGCACGCGACGGTCTTCTGATGCTCGACATCAACGGCCTTTCGGTCCACTATGGCGACACTCGTGTCCTGTCCGATATTTCGTTACGAATCGACCAAGCCCAGATCGTTTGCGTCCTCGGCCCTAGCGGCAGCGGCAAGAGCACACTTCTCCGAACGATCGCGGGTCTCGAAACGCCGACTACCGGAACCGTAAGTTGGGATGGATCGGACATGACAAAAACGCCCGTCCATAAACGACGATTCGGTTTGATGTTCCAAGATCACGCACTGTTCGCCCATAGAGACGTGATCGGCAATGTCTCATTCGGATTACGGATGCTCGGCCATAGTCAAGATGTGGTCGAGTCGCGTGCCCGCACCGCGTTGGATCGCGTAGGACTCAGCGGGTTCGAGCAGCGTCACGTGCACGAACTCTCTGGAGGGGAACAGCAGCGCGTTGCTCTCGCGCGATCTATTGCGCCGGAACCGCGTCTACTGATGTTGGACGAACCGTTCGGATCACTCGACCGTGAGCTGCGCGAGCGTTTGGTTGGCGAACTTCACGATGTATTGCGCTCTGTAGGAATCGCGACTCTGTTCGTAACCCACGACCAGGATGAAGCGTTCGCGCTCGCCGATAAGGTCGTGTTGCTTCGGGACGGGACAGTCGAACAACAGGGGACGCCGCAAGAGGTATGGCTGCATCCCGAGACCGAAGCGGCGGCACACTTCCTCGGTTTCTCTACTTTCGTCGACGCTACGGTGGACAACGATGTAATCAAATTCCCTTGGGGTAGCCAACCCTTCAGTGGTCCCCGTCCTACGCATCCGATTCGCGTCGCATGGCGCCCAGACGGATTGCACTTCAATCCCGAAGGGCTCATAATCGGTGTCGTTTCAGCATCCACTTTTCGACGCGACCACTTTCTCGTGTCCGTCACGACAATCCACGGCACCATGAGCATCCGTTCCGGTGAACCACTAGCGGCCGGAACGGCAGTTCAAATCACTCCCGACATGGGTGCGGCGCTCATACTTCCCGCGTAACCTTCGACGCTTATGAACTCTCCAATATCTGTTGGCTTAGCGGGCACCGGACCTTGGGCGCGGGCCGTTCATGCACCGATGTTCGCCGCCGGTCCAGAGACAAGACTCGCAGGGATCTGGTCGCGTACGAGTGCGAATGCAGAGGCGCTCGCAATGGAACACTCAGTACCGGCATTCGCTTCCTTCGACGAGTTATTGGACTCCTGCGAACTCGTCGCGCTCGCTGTACCTCCATCGGTGCAACCAGCGCTCGCCGAGCGTGCAGCGCGCGCCGGCAAGGCATTGCTTCTCGATAAACCGTTAGCAGCCGACATCGCTGGAGCGCAGCGCATCGCGGACGCGGTAGATGAAGCCAGAGTCGGATCAGTCGTCTTGTTGACCTATCGATTCGCCAAGATCGTTCGCGAATTCCTTCGCGAAGCAAAAGATTTTGAAGCCGCAGGTGGGCGCGCTTGCTTTATTTCTGGGGCGTTCCTAAGTGGAGCGTTCGCGGGTGGGTGGAGGCTTGAAGAAGGTGCACTTCTCGACGTGGGACCACATATCCTCGATCTGGTCGACATGGCGTTAGGTCCGGTCGTTGCGGTAGAGGCGACCGGTGATCCACTTGGGGAACTTTCAGTCATTCTTGATCATGGCGGTGGCGTTCGAAGTGAAGTGCTGATGTCCTGCACTACCGCAATTGATCCGAGCCGCACTGAAGTCGAGTTGTTCGGAGCAAACGGCACCTCCCTCGCAGTAGACGCTCGTTTCGGCGCTCGCGCTAGCTCATTCGCAACTCTGCGATCTGAACTTGTGGAGACCGCTCGCCGAGGCGGTGGCCACCCATGCGATGCAGCGCGTGGTCTTTACCTTCAGAAACTCTTGGGAGCAACAGCACGATCGCTGTCCGACGGCCGCGTCGAGATTGCTAGCTGACTTGAACGACCTTGCGATGTATGCGGTGCTGAAGTAACGCGCCTAGTCCTAACTGGTGGCCTCTAACGCGGCCCGCATTATTTCAAGACTTGTTTCGATCTCAACCTCACTTACGATTAGCGGAGGCATAAAACGCACGACGTTGCCGTACGTGCCGGCGTTCATGAGCAAAAGGTGGCCCGTTTCCCGAGCATGGCTAATCACTTTCCCGACCCTTTCCGGATCCCGAGCGCCGCCAACAGGGTCGATGAACTCGACACCGACCATCAGACCCGGTCCACGCACGTCTCCGATAACCGGATGCTCCTGACCAATTGCTCGCAGTCCAGTTCGAAGCTGTTCACCGCGCGCATTCACGTTCTCGAGGAACCCGTATTCGGTAAGGACATCTATCGTCGCTAGCGCCGCAGCACACCCGATCGGGTTGCCGCCATATGTACCACCGTGACTCCCCTTTGGCCACTGTCCCATCAGTTCCGCCGACGCGCCGATCGCAGAGATTGGGAAACCAGAAGCAATACCTTTCGCCATAACAATCACATCTGGAACAACGCCCGATTGTTCGATCGCGAACATTGTTCCGCTGCGAGCGAAACCTGTCTGCACTTCGTCGGCGACGAACAAGATGCCATGACGGTCACAGATCTCCTTCAGCCCGCGAAGGAAAGAAGCCGGAGCAGGCAGGTATCCACCTTCGCCAAGAATCGGTTCAATAACCATCGCAGCAGTCTCGGCGGGAGCGGTCTGACTGAGAAGCAACTGATTTGTGGCATCCAAAGCGCGCGCCACGGACTCCTCTTCGCTCACGCCTTCATGCAACGGACACGGGAACGGAGCGACGAACACGCCGGAAGGCAAGGGTGCATGGCCAGCGCGATAAGCATGCTTCGACGTAGTCATCGCCATGGTCTGGTGTGTTCTGCCATGGAATGAACCAGCGAACACAATCACGTTGGGGCGTCCCGTCACTTGCTTCGCAAGTTTCACCGCTGCTTCGGTTGCTTCTGCGCCCGAATTCGAGAAGAAGAACGTGTCGATCCCGACGGGTGTTATTTCGGCAAGACGTTTTCCAAGTGGTTCGAGGAGCGGATGCCGGTAACAGTTGACCTGAGCATGGATAAAGAGTGCGGCCTGTTCTTGGATCGCCGCAACAACCTTCGGATGACAATGTCCAGTACTCGTTACCGCGATTCCACTCGTGAAATCTAGGTATCTAGTGCCGTCTTCGGTCGTGACCGTGCAACCCTCGCCAGAAACAACATGAAGATCTGTTGCGCTGAACCAGACATCGGCTAGATGTGAAGCCATCGACGAAGAGTAGTTGCGCTGCCCTTGACCAGGATCAGTCAGGCTGCCAACACGCGTACTCGGAGCGCTTGGTCGCCCTTCGGTCCGGACTCAACATCGAACTCCACGATCTGTCCCTCGCACAAGCGCTTTACTCCGGAACCTTCGATCGAGGAGAAGTGCACGAACACGTCCGAACCATCGCGACGTTCGATGAACCCAAAACCTTTTTGCACATCGAACCACTTGATGACACCGCTAGGTGAGGAGCTGGAACGCCCAGGGGAAGTCGTTTCCTTGCGGGAACCGTTGTTCTCACGCTTAGAGCCACGGGGGCCCGTGTGCTCGCGCTTGGAGTCGCGGGAACCGTTGTGCTCACGCTTTGAGCCAGGGGTAATGGATGCAAGAGCGTCGCTGTTTGGACGGTCAAGCCCTGTGTCGAACCCGAGTTTGCGTTGCATATGCGCAACGTCGCGCGCACGATCGCGCCCGACGAATGAAACGACTACGCCTTCGGCTCCGGCACGTGCGGTACGGCCAGACCGGTGTGTGTAGTCCTTGACGTCGTTGGGAGGATCAAAGTGCAAGACGCAAGCGACCCCATCGACATGAATCCCTCTTGCCGCCACATCAGTCGCAACGAGAGCATCTACGCGGCCGTTGCTGAAAGCAGCGAGTGCGCGTTCCCTCTGCGCTTGCGAACGGTCGCCGTGAAGCGCTTCAGTTTGTACCCCAGCGTCTTCTAACCGACGCGCGAGCAACTCCGTGCCACGTTTGGTCCGACAAAAGACGATCGTAGGACCGGCGTGCGAAATAACATCCGCGCAAAGACCAACGCGATCTTCGCTCTCGACGCGCCAGAAAATATGTGTTGCGCGTGACAACTCTTCGGTGTCAACGGGCAACAGGTGTTTGATTGGATCTTTCTGATACCGACGTACGAGTGTGTCGACAGCGCCATCGAGGGTTGCCGAGAAAAGCAACGTCTGGCGCGACTCGGGCGTGAGATCAAGCAACTTCTGCACGACGGGGAGGAATCCCATGTCGGCCATCCGATCGGCTTCGTCGACTACAACCATCTCAATCGCGTCGAGGCGTACCTCGCGCCGTTCGATGAGGTCCGTGAGGCGACCGGGACATGCAACGAGAACGTCGACGCCGCGTCGTAGAGCCTTCAGCTGTGCGCCGAACCCTGTGCCTCCATAGGCGGTTGCAACGCGCAACTTGCGCCCGTGGCCAAGCCACTCAAGTTCAGCACTTACCTGGGCAGCAAGCTCACGCGTCGGTACGAGCACGAGTCCGACAGGCCGCTTAGGCACTGCCTTACCGAGCCGCATGACGAGCGGGATGCCGAACGCCAGGGTCTTGCCGGAACCCGTCGGCGCACGGCCAGATAGGTCTCGCCCAGCACAACCGTCCTCAAGTGTGAGCGACTGAATCGGGAATGGGGAAGCAATCCCGTGCGCCTTGAGTGTGGACACAAGGCCTTGAGGCACGCCGAGGTCGGCGAAAGTGGAAGTCATGGTATTGGAAACTCCGGTTCTGAAATCGCGCGCCACTGTGGCGCATATTTGGATAGGTCTCGAAAAGGGTGAACGAACCCCGAGACGCTTATCCGGTAGACCGAAGCAGTTGCTGCAGTAACCGACTTGCGAGTGAGAACGCATACCCGATGGAACATCCGCGCTGGCGCTCGAAAGCGCTAGAAATGCGGAAGTGCACAGACGGTAGCAGACGAATATCGCTTTCTAGGCTTCGGAATCGCTCCTATCGAACTCCAGCGCTAGCGAATTGATGCAATAACGCGAACCCGTAGGTGCCGGACCATCGTTAAAAACGTGGCCCAAGTGGCCGCCACAACGACTACATGCAACCTCGGTTCGCACCATTCCGTGACTCGCGTCACTACGTTCCTCTACGACCTTGTCATTCATCGGTATCCAGAACGAAGGCCACCCCGATCCAGAGTGGTACTTCGTCTCGCTGGAGAACAGGCCTACGCCACAGCCAGCGCACCTATACACACCCGTATCTCCGGTATCCGCGTAATCCGCGTATGCACCGGTGTACGGGCCTTCAGTCGCCTGTTGCCGCAGAACCGCATAGCGATCAGGACCTAAACGCGCCAGCCATTCGTCATCGGCGAGCTCAAATGCGTCAACGGGCTCCGGATCGCTCATGTCCCGATCATACTCCAGGCATCTCCACGCAATCTCCACACAATCTCCACGCTGACAACAGGTCGTTTGCACCGATGAGTCCGTATTCTGTGAGGGTGAGTTCAGTCGCAACACCCGTGCGCTCAATTCTCGTAATCGAAGATGAGCCGCCTATCGCAGATGCCGTGGCAGCGCGCTTGCGGTCTGAGGGGTACATGGTCGAGACCGCTTACGACGGACTGAGCGGCGTAGAACGCTGCAATGCAATGCAACCCGATTTAGTGGTACTCGATCTAATGCTGCCGGGATTAGACGGCATCGAAGTTTGTAAGCGCATACAGATGGACCGACCGGTGCCTGTACTGATGCTTACCGCCAGAGATACCGAACAAGACTTAGTGCTCGGACTAACGATCGGCGCCGACGACTATCTAACGAAACCATTTTCTGCTCGCGAACTCGTAGCGCGCGTGAACGCGTTACTTCGACGTGTCGACCTTGAGCGGAGTCACGATGGCCCTTCTACCTCCGAAGTCGGAGTGATCAAGATCGGTCGCATCGAACTAGACCTCGCAACTCGCAAGGTGCACGTCGGCGAAAAAGTAATCCACCTGACGCCGACCGAATTCGACTTGGTCGCGTTCCTGGCAGCCGAACCGGGAACCGTGTTCACACGTGAAGACCTATTCGCTGCCGTGTGGGGCTACGAGATCGCGTCTGGCGGACGCACTCTCGACTCGCACGTACGAGCAGTGCGTCGCAAACTCGGCGATGATCTAATCCGCACGGTTCACGGTGTTGGGTATGCGATAGACGCCGTCGAAGGCGAACCCGCCCGATGAGAAACATGCCGGAGCGTCCGCTCGAAGGTCTCACCTCGGTGAAGATGAAACTTGGTGGGCTAATTGTTGGTGCCGTTGGCATCACGGTTTTTGTGTTCTGGTTCGGTGTCCGGATACTCGGGCTATGGGCCAGTATTTCGGGAGCAATCGCCGCGGTTGTCGCGCTTGTTTTCATCCGGTTCTTAGCGCGCGGCATGACGACGCCGCTCCGCGAAATGGCGGTGGCATCGCAAGCAATGGCGCGCGGCGACTATTCGATTCGAGTTTCCGACACAGCCAACGATGAAGTCGGACGCCTTGCGCGCGCATTCAACGGCATGGCAACGGAACTCGCAGAGACCGACCGCGTTAGGCGAGACCTGGTAGCCAACGTGAGTCACGAGTTGAGAACTCCCCTTACCGCGCTGCAAGCGAACCTCGAGAACATTGTCGATGGAGTTGCTACGGCAAGCCCAGAAACGCTGCGAACGATGCTTGCCCAGGTGGAACGTCTCACGCGACTGGTCGCTCAGCTACTCGACCTTTCGCGCCTCGAAGCTGGCATCGTGCCTCTTAACCGGCAGGACTTTGAGCTTGAACCGATGCTGGCGCATGCGGTACGTGAACAGAAGCTCCACGCACCCGGAATAGAGATCGCCATGGTGGTCGAAGAACCTCATCTTTCCGCAGCCGGTGACCCTGAACGCGTCCATCAAGTCGTAGCGAACCTTCTCGAAAATGCTGTTCGCCACTCGCCTACCGGTTGCGTAATAGAAGTGCGCGCGCGCCGAAATAGCCGTGGCGTCACGATCGAAGTGATAGACGAAGGTGAAGGTATTCCCGACAAAGACACGAGCCGAGTATTCGAACGTTTTTACCGTGCTGACTCAGCGAGAGCATCTAGCGACGGCGGCGCGGGGCTTGGCCTCTCAATCGCGCGCTGGATCGTTGATCTGCACGGTGGAGAGATCCATCCCGAACACAGAGAGCCCCACGGGTGCCGCATGGTGGTTACCCTGCCGAGCGCCCTACACTGAAAACTGGAGTAACGATGCAGCAACTCACAACAGTCGACGAAGCGTTGAAGCGCATTCGCCGGGGTGAAATGGTTCTCGTCGCAGACGACGAAGACCGAGAGAACGAAGGCGACCTCACGATGGCCGCAGAGTGGGTCACTCCGGAAGCGATCAACTTCATGTTGCGTTGGGCCCGCGGACTCGTCTGCATGCCCACAGACCCATCATTTCTAGATCGCCTCGAGATTCCCTCCATGGTTCCCCCAGGACAGGCCGGATGCGACACAGCATTCAGTATCTCCATCGACCACCGCGATGCTGGTTCCGGTATCGGAGCGGCTGACCGCGCGCTCACCATCAAGCGATTCATTGACCCCAACGCGAGCGTCGACGAATTCATCAAACCGGGTCATGTGTTCCCGTTGCGGGCTAAGCCCGATGGAGTGCTCGACCGTCGCGGGCACACTGAGGCCGCTGTTGACCTTGCGCGACTCGCAGGAACTACCCCGGTCGCTGTCATCTGCGAGGTACTGCACGACGATGGATCGCCAGCACGGATGCCATATCTCGAGTTGTTCGCGCAGGAGCATCGTATTGCGATGATCACCGTTGCTCAGATCGCCGAGCACCGTCAGACCAACGAAGCGAGCGGCACGCGCCGCGCGCGGCTCCTGCTTTAGATTCCCGGATCTTCGCCGATCTCCCGGAGAGCTGCAGACATCGCCGCGCGCATACGTCGCGCGGTGTCTGGGGCGAGGTACGCGACCAGTCCTCTTCCCGCAGCACCGCGTTCTTCGAGAGTGATGCTTAGCCGTGGTTCTCCATCTTCGGAGGCGTTTGGATCATCCGACAGCCCAACCATCCAGGACACAGGTGGAAACTCTTCATCCGCAGGGTGATCATCTTGGGCATCATCAATCGATCGGCGCATGCGGTCAGCGTACGCCCATGACGTAGCGCCACGTCAGGTTGTAAGCGAGATGACAAGCAGCACTTGGCCAACGTGATAGCTCGAAATGATAGCTACCGGTCCCCACCTGTGGGGTTGAACGAAACGAATTTCGCCAATCAAACCGTCCGACGCCATGAACAAAATCGCGCCTGCCAGCGCAACGGAGTTGCCGCTCGCCGCGGCGCTAGCGACCATCACCGCGATCACAACCACATACGCAAATACGGGCACCAGTAATTTGTCGTGTCCATTTCGGCGGATACCGCCAATGAGACGAACGGCCGAGAGAGCAACAACCAACAAAATCGGAATGGCGAAGATCCAACGACCGTCGGAATGAAGATTCAGGCCGACAATGTACGCGAGATGGCCGAGAAGAAAAGCACCGAGTCCCGCCACGAAAAAATCTCGCGGCAACATGAGGAGCACATCTCCGACCAGAGACAGCACCAACGCAACTACGAACCATGTACGTACGTCAGAGTGAACTGGATCAAGCGTGCAAGCGACGGCGATCAACAGGATCAGGGTTGCTGGCTTACAGCAATAGATGAGGCGTTGCCTGCCCGTCGCGACTCCGATCCAGTTACCGATAGCAACTAACGCGGCGAGCGCGAGGAGAGCCCAGGACGCAGTGTTCACGATTTCACGATGTTCTGCATCACATCACCATAGGCGGCGCTTCGATTCTCCGGTACCCTGACGGGATGGCAATGCACCATGTCGCCATCGCTACGCGCGATGCAGATTCCACGCACCGTTTCTACACTGAGGCAATGGGGTTCGAACTCGCCAAGGTGGAAGTCGCCAACACCGCAACGGGCGGCTGGGCCCGACATCTTTTCTACGACACGGGCGACGGCATGATCGCTTTCTGGGATTTGGATAAAGCAAAACTTAATGAGTTTGACCCGGCCATTTCTACGGGTCTCGGACTCCCCATCTGGACAAACCATCTCGCCTTCGTTGCAGCGGACCAAGGCCACCTCGATCATGCAAAGAGTCGGTGGATTTCGTTCGGTCTAGATGTCGCAGAGGTAGATCACGAATGGAGCGTGAGTATCTACACGACAGATCCGAACGGCATCATGGTTGAGTGGTGCTTGACGACGCATGTGTTCGATGCAGCCGACCGAGCGGAAGCGGAAATGCTGCGCGTCGCCAAAGCGCCACCGGTGCAAGAGGCCAAGGGTGCGACGTTTTTCTTAGCGGATGGCAGCATCATCACCCCCTGAGCACGAAACGCACACGAGGTTCGACAGTAGGGTGCTTTGCTCCCGCATCTGACGGGAATGAATGTCGGAGGATGACATGGATTTCGCCCTGAGCCAACGCGCAGAAGAACTACGCGAACGATTGCTCGCGTTCGTTACAGAGACAATCGAACCCGCGACACCTACTTACTTCGCGCAGATCGAAGCGTCCGGTGATCCGCATTCGTACGCGCCGATCATGGAGGATCTCAAGGACGAGGCGCGCGCCCGTGGGCTCTGGAATCTATTTCTGCCCAATGAGCGGTGGGGCGCGGGTCTGACCAATCTCGATTATGCGCCTTTGTGCGAAATCATGGGACGTAGTTTGCTCACGTCCGAAGCGACCAACTGCGCCGCGCCCGACACAGGGAACATGGAAATTCTTGCGGAGTTTGGTACCCCCGAACAGCAAGACGCATGGCTCGTCCCGCTAATCGAAGGCGAGATCCGATCTTGTTTCGCAATGACCGAACCGTGGGTTGCAAGCTCCGACGCGACCAATATCCAGAGTCGGATAACCCGTGATGGCGATGACTACGTAGTTAATGCGCACAAGTGGTTCACGAGCGGCGCCATGTCGAAGCGTTGCAAGGTCGCCATCCTCATGGGCGTCTCAGACCCTGATGCTGATCCATACCACCGCCATTCGATGATCCTCGTTCCTATGGATGCTCCAGGCGTCTCCATAGAACGGGCACTCACCGTCTTCGGCCACAGCAGCGGCGGCGGCCATGCCGAAACGTTGTTCCAAAACGTACGCCTTCCTGCTGGCAATATTTTGGGAGGCGAAGGTAACGGGTTCGCGATGGCACAGGCGCGTTTAGGCCCCGGCCGCATTCACCACTGCATGCGCGCGATCGGTCTTGCCGAACGGGCCTTGGAACTCACTTGTGCGCGTGTCCAGATGCGAGTCGCATTCGGTTCTCCCCTCGCAGACCAGGGTGTGATCGGCGCTTCAATCGCCGAGAGCCGCATCATGATCGAGCAAGCAAGGTTGCTCACGATGAAGGCCGCGTGGCTCATGGATACGGTTGGTAACAAGGGCGCGCGTTTCGAGATTGGCGCCATCAAGGTCGTGGCCGCTCGGACGGCTACGACGGTCATCGACCGGGCGATCCAAGTATTCGGCGGAGCTGGGGTAAGCCAAGACTGGCCGCTCGCAGACATGTACGCACATGCACGCACGCTGCATCTGGTGGATGGCCCGGACGAGGTGCACATGCGCCAGATCGCGCGTCGCGAATTGCGGAAGTACGAAGGCTTCCGGGCTAACTAGACAAGGTCTCGACATCGAGTTCGCCGCCGCCAAAACGCGCGCGAAGAACTTTCTTGTCGAACTTTCCTACGCTCGTCTTGGGTATCTCGTCGATGAATGCCCATCGTTTTGGAAGTTGCCACTTCGCGATCTTGCTGCCGAGGATGCGCAACGGGTCGGATGACTGCTCCCGAAACCGGGCCTAGGCACGTGCTCGCGTGAGCCGAGCCGTCTCAGGCAGCGCTGGACGGCCGGAGGTCGCGCCCCCAGACGCGCAGGGGACCGATCGCGCGGAATCCGTGGGCCAGGGTCGCGGCCAAGCCGTCGGCGTGTTCGTACCCGACGAGCCACGCGGTCGGGAACCGGGCGGCGGCGACGTCGGCGAGCGCGGCGAGGTCGCCGAACGCGTTCGAGATCCCGAGCACCTCGACGCCGCCGATCCGCGTGTGGTGCAGGATCGCGCCGTCGGTGAATCTGTCGGCCGAGCGCGCGCCGACGACGGTCACCCCCGCCACTTTGAGCAGCGAGGGGAGGAGCAGGTCCGGTGGTCCGCCCCAGGCGTGCTGCCACGCGAAGAAGCTGAACTTGTCGCCAACGGTGTCGAAACCCGCGTGGACCTCTCTCGGTGCGGTCGCCGGGGGGCGGGCGATCCAGGTCGCGTCGAACAACGGCTCGTAGCCGTGGGGTGCGAGATCGAGCAGTGCGAACGAGTCCTTGACGGACGCGCCCGTCGCGTCGTCGATGCGGCCGAGCAGGTCGAACTCGGAGACCGCCGGTGTGAGGGTGATGGCGTCCGGGTAGAGGTTCGGGGTTCGTCGGGTCGACCACCACAGATCCGCGTCAGCCTGGGGCGCGATCCGGTGCAGCTGGCACACGACGTCGCACCAGGTGGCGTTCTCACGCACGGCGAGGCCGAGCAGGTCGGGCGGGTCGGCCGCTTCGGATCCGGAAGTGCTGCTCACCCGGGCGAGGAGACCTGGTGCCTCGCGCGCCTCAGGAGACCGTCGACGGCCGTAGAGCTCGGCCCGATTCGCGCATTCGTCGCTGCGCGTAATTCTCCAGGATCACCGGAACCTGTGACGATGAAGATGTGCACCGATTCGAATTCCGACGCAGTTTCGCCGGACACTCCAAGCGGCGTAAGCGCCGCAGCAAGGCGATCGGACCTGTCCGCTACCTCCGAGTAGGTCGCACGACGGACGTGGTCGCCTTCATATGTGACAACTTCGCTGGTTGGGTAAACAGAGCGACCGTGTCTGAACATCATCCCGATAGTGAGCGGGAAGTTCTGCATCGTGCTTTCGAACATGGTGCTCTCGGGCATCATCCCTCCAAAAAGCGCGACGAATCTGCGCGGCTATGGCACAAAAAAACGGTGGGTCTACCAACCCAGAATGACGCCGGCGACCATGCCAAGAATAAGAAGCCCGCCCGCGCGTCGAGTCAATAGGAACGAGTGGGGCGCGAACCAAAGTGGCCACACCGGATTTGGCATTGGCGATTCAGCCGGCTTGGGTTCGCCGTAGGTCTTCCAAACCCGAATGAATATCGGATACGAGAATGCGACGAGAAGTGTGAACACGGGAAGAATCTGGACAACGACAAGAATTGCAATAAGCGCGTAGAAAGCGATGAACATGCCGCGTGTCACTTGGCGCGCCACATTGTCTCCAAGAATGACCGGAAGCGTGCGCGTTCCTGCAGGGCCATCCCAAGGAGCCTTATCGATGTGCTTACCCATAAGCACTGTCGTGCAAAGGATCGCGTAAGGAAGCGATGCCGCTATAACTGCCCAAGTAATCGAACCTGTGGCAGCGAAGTAGACGCCACCGACCATCAGCGGTCCCCAAACGACGATCACGGTGGGCTCTCCCAGACCATGCTTCTTCAATCGAAGCGGCGGTGCCGTGTACGCGGTCGACAAGAAGAACCCGCCTAAAGCGAAGGCAACGATGGGCCAACCGCGTTCGGCTGTTAGATAAATCATGATTGCAAGGCACGCAACATTTACTACGAGTCCGTACATCGCTAGGCGATTACGCGTGAGCGCTCCCGAAATCACTGGATGCGGCGAATAAAGGTTGCGGGGGTAGTCGGCAGTGTCGGTTCCAACTTCAAGATCGAAGATGTCGTTCATGATGTTGTTAGCCATATGCGAAAGCACGAGACCGAAAGCGGCAACGGCGAAATACAGCCAATTGACGCTTGCGTCCATGAACACAGCAAGGAGACCCGCAAGGCCAGCCGAGACAAGCGTCATCGGCAGCACGCCAGCGCGCGTGATCCAGAGCCACTTTGTAATCGGGTCTAGGTCACCCTCGGGAGGATTCGTCGTCGCAAGCACGTAGAGCCAACGCTTCGGCAGGCTCATACGTCGCGCACCAACATCCGTCACGCGCTTGATGCTAGCCAGATAGCCCGTGAATCAGGTAATCGCCCGATAACCGGTTAGGGAGCGGAGACCTCGATAACGGCAATAGCGTCCGGGCCATTCTTTATCTCGAATGACAGCACAATCTGCACTATTCCGGAGATGATCGCGTCAATGCCGATCAGTATGAGAATGACGTACGCGGTCGCGTCTGGCCAGTTGAGGATCGCGATCGCGATAGCGGTTTCGATCACTCCGCCCACAAGGCGCCACGCCCACCCGGAATCACGGAGCCAAACCGATGCGATTATGCGGCCGATGCCGCCCAGCAGCATCGCTATTCCGATGACGATCGCGATCACGAGCGGAGTTGCACCGGGCCACGAGATAACAACCACTCCGCCTGCGATTAGCACGATGCCGATTACAACTGCAAGAACGCGCGAACGGCCAGTCCGTCCTCCCGCGAAGGCCTCGACCAGGCCCTCAAAAATCAGAAACAAGCCGACGATCCAAGCAAGGATCTTCTCTCCTCTCGCTACGTCGAAGAGCATCACGAGGCCAAACGCCAGCGAAACGATGCCCACTACAAGCACGATCCACCAGTAGCGCGCGGTCTGAACAACGGTTGTCTGAACGGAAGGTTGCATGTTCATAATGATAACGCCGCTCTCTCGGGAAATCGCGTACCTATATAGGCCTGCAGATACTCAGCTATCTGAGGACCAGTCATAGATAACTGCCGTGCGCAACAAGATGTCGTGCAATCCGGAGTTGGATCTGCTCACAAGACTCCAGAGTAGAACCCATGGCCAGAAAGTGGCGCAAACCAATGCACGAAAAAACCCGCGGCGAGCTCCGAGGTCCGAACCATCCGAGCGAACGACGCGCAACCCGGCGAAGCTCTTGCCGATCGTTCTCCCATTGCCGCCCCATCCAATCGTCAGATAGATGACGAGGATCAACCATTCCAGTCCCAATAACACTGCGAACTTCGGCGGCTGAATGGAAAAAGTTCCACTTGTGATAATCCATCGCGCGAGTTCGACCGCAAAGTGGAGGCTCGAAAAAATAGCGACGACTACCACCCAATCGATTGTATCGGCCAACACCCTGCTGACAAAACCGGCCCGGCTTCGTTGAAGCGCGCGTGCTTGATCGTTTCGGATTGTCGAACGCAGCGGCTCGGTCATGGCGTGGCTATCTCGTCGCTGGTCTCTTGAAATAGCGACAAGTCACGAGCTTTCTTGCGAAACAAAACTTTGTCCGATACGCGAGCGACGAACACATCGACTTTCATCGCAGTGACGCGGCCACCGTTCACGATGCCTCCCGTAATCGAACCGGTCGACTCTCGAACGATTGCTCCGATATCAACTTGATCGAGAACCCCGGTAACCACCGGGCCAAGATCGAGTCGGTCGACTATTGCGCTTACATCGACGCGCCCGACAATCGCATCTATATCCACGCGATCCAACAACGCCGGAATATCCACGCGCGCGACAATTGCATCTACATCCACGCGATCCAACAACGCCGGAATATCCACGCGCGCGACAATTGCATCTACATCCACATGTACCAATAGCGCATCGATGTCGAGGCTTGCCACGATCGCATCCATCGGCATTTGCTCGACCAATTCAGCCAGATCCAATTTCTCGACTACGGCTGTCGCCACCTCAGGGGCAAGGCGTCGCACAAATTCAGCAAGCAACGCCCGGCTACGTATCTGCTCTGCCTCGCCACGATCTGCCCAGTGTGCGAGATACCCCTCTACGTCGCGCAGCGGAACACCAATCAGCGGCGCGCGTGCAGCGAGACTCGACATCGTAACGGCTACGCGTTCGCCTGCGGACGTAGCGCGCAACAACTGCCTTTGTGTTGCAACACCGAAGCCAATCAGCGCACCAGGTAGATAGCTGAAGATGGTCGGTGATGAGTGCGACTCCTCACCGGGTTCAGCGGGAACGAAGCGCTCGATCGCATCGACACTCGCTATCGCTGCGACACTCAGTGCGCCAAGGCATAGATCGGTGATCCGGCGAACAAGATTCGTCACCCCAAGCAATTGAGGATTAACGGGTGCACCGTCAACCGGCTCAGAAATTTCGATCACGTCAACGGTCATCCACCTACGGCAGAACGCAGGTCTTTACATGCAGCAGATGACTCGAACGCCCGCGATATTTCTCCGCCTGCATCTATGTCGCTGAGTTCTTTGACTGCATCCTCAACCTCAGTTCGAACCTCGGAAATTTGAGTGACAATCGTGGCGACCGCGGTGACAATCGCTAAGACGCCACCCTTTTTCGCGCGAGCGATCGCGCGCTCGGCGGTCTTCACGCGTTTCTCAACAGATGCAATCGATTCACGAACTCGGTCTTCAGTTTGTCGCCCCTTTTCAGTATCTGGGAGGCCGACATCTTCTAGTTGAGTAGCCAAATCTTTCGTTGCTATTTGAATATCGGCGAGTTTCTTAGCGATTGCATCGCTAAACCCATTTGAACCTGGGTTCGGATCATTCATGAAACCGTCGAGGGAGGTGACGTCGTCAAACCACGTATTTGCAGATTCACAAACATCAGTCGCCCACTGCTGCGCGTTCTTGTCCCCCTCGTCTCCCCCACCACGGGCGAACAATAGGAACAGCGCGAACCCAAGTACCGCCACAAGAACGACACCTAGAGCGACCACTACCCAAACCCCGTATTTTTTCTGGTCACTCGTTGCCATGGTGCAATCGTAGTCGCGGTTCGAAAGCGGGGTTCTTTACGGGTGTGCGGTCATCGCTTCCACTGTCATCAATTGCCAAGACATAGGTCCGCGGCGAGCTCACGCACCCCATCAATCCAAGAGTCACGAGTGGGATGGCCATCGAGTTGTGATGTCAGCCACGTAACACCGATCGTCGCATAGTCGTCTGGGTCGTGATCCGATTCGAATCGCGCGAAGGAGACATCCATTGTCTCTGTGCGCCCTACCGAGTTCGCGTATTCCTTTGCGGCATCGAGGCGCGATGCCAACTCATCGACGTTCGAAATGGACGGGGTCTTCACGGCTAGCGCCACAGTTGGGGGGTTAGGAAACGGTGACCAACCTTGCCCGATGTCGACCGCTCGCCTCATAGCGCGCATGCTGTTTCCTCCAATCCAAATTGGAGGGTGCGGCCGCTGCGCCGGGCGCGGGCGTTGGGTCACGCCGCGTGCGCGGTAACCACTGCCTTCGATAGCTACAGAATCTTCAGTCCATACCCGTTTCATAACGGCGATCGATTCTTCGAGCAGATCATTTCGTAGATCAAAGTCGACGCCGAGCGCACCGAACTCTGGGCGCAGGTAACCCGCGGCGACGCCGAGTATCACGCGGCCCCCCGACAACGCGTCGAGAGTAGCGACGCCCTTCGCCGCTAGAAAAGGATTGCGGTAGGCCGCAACATAGATGTGGGTGTGTAATCGAATCGATGTTGTAGAAGCTGCAGCAAAGGCGAGCGCTATCAGCGGGTCAAGAGCGTGATGCCCCCCGGTGTCGAGCCAACGATCGTCCGGCGCTGGGTGGTCTGTCACGTATACGGCGTCGAATCCAGCTTCTTCGGCCGCAGCGGACATCTCCGCGATCGCCGCACCCGTCACAAACTCTTCAGGCTTGTCGACATGGTCAACTGGCAGGCCTATCGAAAATTGCACAGCGGCACGCTAGCGTCGCGTGGCCACTACCACCAAGGAGTACTTGACCCGTGTCGGAACTTGCAATTGACGATATATGCCTAGGTGACCTCGAGTTCTGGGCTGCTCCCGAGAAAGAACGTGAAGCGGCGTTCAAGTTGCTGAGGGACGAAGCGCCAATTTCGTTTCACAGCGAACCGCTTATCGAGGGATACCCACAAGGACCCGGATTCTGGGCCCTCACGCGCTGCGACGACATCATCTACACGAGCCGACATGCGGATATTTTCTGTTCCGGTCGCGGCGGCACCAACATTGGCGATATACCCCAAGAAGTATCGGACTTCATCGGGTCGATCATCAACATGGACGACCCGCGCCACAAGAAGTTGCGCAATCTCGTTAGCGCTGGATTCACCCCGAAGGCGCTGAACGATGTCCTCGAGAATGTACGTCTGCGCACGAACGAAGTTATCGATGCGGTCGCGGAAAAGGGACAGTGCGACTTCGTTTCGGAACTAGCTGCGCCGATGCCTTTGCAGATCGTGTGCGACATGGTTGGAGTGCCTCCATCGATGGAACAAAGCGTGCTCGCGCAGTCAAACGTGATTCTTGGCGTCGGGGATCCCGAGTACGTGCAGAACATAGAAGACCTGATGGGGGCCTTCATGGTTCTATACCAAATGGCGATGGAGATCGGCCAAGACCGACTCGACAATCCTGCCGATGACATTGCTACGACGCTGATGCATGCGGAGGTAGACGGCGAACGTCTCACTCTGGGAGAGTTTGCTTCGTTCTTTATCCTGCTCGTCGTTGCCGGTAACGAGACGACACGTACGGCGATTAGTCATGGCATGTGGGTGCTCCACAACAATCCAGATCAGAAGGCACTTTGGCGCGCTGACTTTGATGGGCATGCCGTGAATGCCGTCGAAGAAATCGTTCGATGGGCTACACCGGTGATCCATTTCCGCCGTACTGCAACACAGGACACAGAGATTTCCGGGCAGCGCATTGCTGAAGGCGACAAGGTGGTTATGTGGTTCAACTCGGCTAACCGCGACGAACGCGCATTTGAGGATCCGTACAAGTTCGACATCATGCGTTCACCGAATCCCCACGGCGGTTACGGAGGCGGCGGACCCCACTTCTGTTTGGGCGCAAATCTTGCGCGACGGGAAATCAGGGTCATGTTCGAGCAGTTGTTCCAGCGATTGCCTGATCTCGAGATCACAGCAGAGCCGGCCTTGCTGCAGTCTTCGTTCATACATGGAATAAAGCGCATGCCCTGCGAGTTCACACCAACCAAGTAGCGACCTAGCAAGCCAATAAGAAACCCAACAGGGCGATCTCGGCACGTTACGGGCCCTATAAGGGCCTCGAACGTGCCGAGATCGCCCTTAGGGGTGGCCCTGGTGGGGCGATTGTTGGTGCCTTTCTCGTATCCTTGCTTCTTGTGGCGCACAGCATGGTGCCGGATTCCGGTCTCTTGGTCCCTCCCGACCCCTCCGGACCCATATCCCCCTCGGGTAAGCCTCTCCCGGAACTGCGCGAACGCCTGCGTCGCGTACCTGCCCTGCGGAACGCACTCAGCGTCGTCCTTCTCTACGCCATAACAATCGGCATCATCGCGACCGCTGTTTGGCTAAACCAACCAGTCGTGTGGCTCGTCGCGTTTCTTGCGATGGGGCCGATGATCTGCCGGTTTAACATCCTCATGCACGAAGCCGCTCACCGTCTTCTATTCGCGAACAAGCGGGCCAACGACTTCGTCGGAAAATGGTTCCTCGGCTACCCGGTCATGGTTCCGATCGATCTATACCGACGGGGACACATGGCGCATCACCGAGAAGAGTTTGGGCCGAACGAGCCTGACATTCCGCTATACCGCGGCTACCCGATGCAGCGCGACTCGATGCGCCGCAAACTCACTCGTGACGCGATGGGGAAAACGGGCTGGAAACAAACACACGGCCTCTTCCGCGCGATACGTAGCGATGATCCCGATGTGCGTCGCCAAGCGATCTCAATCTTCCTAGTACAAGCAGTGCTGCTCCTAGTCTTCGTGCTAGCTGGTCACCCGTGGCTCTACCTACTGCTTTGGCAACTTCCAATGCATACGGTGTGGCGCGTGATGAATCGCTTGCGCAGCATCGCCGAACACGGTGGGATGAAGGCCTCCAGCGACCGGCGCGAGACGACGCACTCTGTCCTCCAGTCTTGGCCCGCCAGACTGACGATCGTTCCGTACAACACGGGTTGGCATCTCGCCCATCATGTAGACGCCGGTATCGGTTACCGATCGCTGCCTGCCCTGCACCGCGAGTTGATCTCCGCCGGTTATGTACAACCGGGTCTCGAGTATTCGAACTACAGAGCGCTTTGGAAAACACTCTCTTCGGGCTAGCCGCAAACGGAGCTAGCCCGATTCGGGATCCGGGTCGGCTTCGGTCTCAGCCTCTGCGAGCGCTTCTTCTGCCAAAAGTTCCTTCGCCTTTTCGAGGTCGTCGTCGAACACCAACACCCGGTATCCATCGACGAGCGCAAAGTTCGGTGCCCATCCATCGGCATCACCGAACTTGCCCGATGCCTGTATCCCATTCTCTTCGAGGAGGTGCATCGCCGATTGCGCTTCGTACCGAGTAGCAAAATTGCCCGCCTCGACAATACGCCCGCCGGGGCGCGGCTCGCGTTCCACGTCCTAAGTCTGACATCCAACGCCGTCTTGGTCTCTGTCGAACCCATGCGGGTCTGGCGCGAGCACGGTAAACCTCTTATAAGCGACCTCGCCGCAGTCAAGATCGGGCGGGTACGGCGCAATGCACACGCCTGGGTATGCAGCATCACATCCGGTTACCGCACCAGGCGCGGTGGCAGGGCCAGCTGCCGCCGCAGGCACACCAAAACCGCTACAAGCACTCCATAATCCACGGCCTGCTTCCCTGGCTTCGCGCGCCAAGGCGACGAACTCGTCGGCATGACGAACGTTCGGTGGATACGTGTATGACTGCGCGTAGCCGTCTCGAACAAGCGACGCATTCACAAACGCCCCATCAGACAAGCGGTAAACGTATGCGAGCGTTCTGTCGTACCGATCGAAATGCTCGACGTCATAAACGAGTCGAACGCCCGACCCGACGGACATGAGAGCACGCGCGTGCGCTGACGCTTCCTTTCCATAACACTGCACCGGTTTTCGCGGATCGCGCGTCTCGGGAGTATCAATGCCGATGAGACGCACTCGCGTGCCACCCGCCACGACGATTGTGTCGCCATCCGTTACCGACACGACGGTCGTATCGTCTCCGACAGGCATTCCCTCTGGCAGCGTTGTAGTAGTCGCTACAGAAGTAGCAGTGCTCGCTGTAGGCGCAACAGTCACTTCACTCGTCGAACTAGGTCGATCGCTTGAAGTCTTGAACGTTGAACCATCTAGGTTCTCACCGCCACCACCACATCCAACGATGATGAACGGCGCCATCCAGAGCACCAGCCTTGCTCTCCCTCGCACGCCAACAAGGATGCCACGATTTGTAGGGGCGATACCGTGACTTTCCTGTGAACCGATCCCTAGCGCCACTTCGTCATCGCGAGTTCGCAATGTTGTGGACGGCTGCCTTCGTCTCCAATATCGGCACATGGATGGAAACCGTCGGAGTGGGGATTCTCCTGACGGCCCAGACGGGAGACCCAGGCTGGACTGGATTGGTCGCGGCTGCAGGCTTCTTACCCGGCGGCCTCTTAGGGCCACTTGGAGGCATACTCGCAGATCGCCTCTCGCGACGGATGTTGCTCCTGACCACAACAACAATTCAGATTTTGCTCGCCGCCGTTCTGACTTACCTGGCCTCAACCGGAACACCGTCTCCGATCACCGTCACGCTCATCGTCTTCGCTGGCGGCTGCGCTCAAGCAATCGGTTTCCCCACCTATCAAACCCTGCTGCCAGATCTCGTCCCTCCGGAAGATCTCGTAGGGGCGGTTGCACTGTCGTCTGCACAGTGGAACCTCGGACGCATTATCGGACCTGCCCTCGCTGGCATCGTCATCGGACTCGGGGGATACGCATTGGCCTTCGGCTTGAACGCAATCAGTTTTTTCGCGGTGATCATCGTCATCATCTTGTTACGTCTCCCCCCGCCCGCGCACCACGGCGGCGTTTCGATGTTCGAGTCGTTCCGTCAAGGTGTCTCGTATACAAAAAACGATCCGGCATTGCGGATTGTCGTCGCATACATGATCTTGAACACGTTCCTTGCCGCACCATTCATCGCGCTCATCCCAGCCATGTCTCAACTCGTATTTGACACGGGAGCTGGCGGAACCGCGGCACTCGTAACCGCTCAGGGCATTGGCGCAGTAGCGATGGGCTTCACCTTGGCTTCACTCGCAGCGCGCTTCGGGAGCGGTCGCGTGCTCTTCGCTGTTCTTTGGGGCCTCCCCCCAGCGCTGTTTTTCTACGCGATCGCACCGACCATCCAAGTGTCATTTATCGCGATTCTGTTAGTCGGCTTTCTGTATCTAGGAGCGCTATCCAGCTTCATGAGCATCGCCCAACTTCGAGTGCCAGCCGCGTTACGAGGCAGAGTCCTCTCCCTACTGATCCTCGTGCTCGGCACCCTCTATCCCCTCGGAAGCATTATTCAGGGGCAGATCGCTGACGTCATCGGCCTACGCGCAACGACCGCCGGTACCGCGATTCTGATGCTCGCCATCCTCGCCATCGCCCGTATCGCGTATCCGCGATTCACCGATGGACTCAGAGCCCCACCCACTGCGTTCCACGGCGAGGCTGCCGGAGCGGTCGAAGCGCCCTAGTCTCCGAACCTCACATAACAATCTGAACCGGAGGAACGATGGCGGCCGTAGAAACCGAACAGCGCGGTGGCGTAGGAATCATCACTCTCAATCGCCCCGAGGCGCGCAATGCAGTGAACGGCGACCTTGCGCAGGGCGTTGAATCTGCTCTCGACACATTCGAAGCCGATGCGACGGTGCAGGCGGTAATCGTGACCGGAGCTGGTCCAACCTTTTGCGCTGGTGCCGACCTCAAATTGATCGCACAGGGTCGCGGCGCAGAGATGGCTACCGAGCGCGGCAACTTTGCGGGAATTATCCGACGCGAGTTCCCGAAACCTCTAATCGCTGCAATCAATGGTCCAGCCCTCGCCGGTGGCTTCGAAATAATGCTCGCGTGCGACCTCGTAGTCGCCGCCGATCATGCGACCTTCGGTCTCCCCGAGGCCAAGCGCGGATTATTCGCGGCCGCTGGTGGACTCATCCGTCTCCCGCGTCGCATCCCCCTCGCTGTCGCTACAGAGATCGCTATTACCGGCGAACCAATAGACGCGAATCGCGCGTACGAACTCGGCCTCGTCAACCGCGTCGTGCCTGCGGAGCAGGTCATGGACGAGGCATGTGCTCTCGCCGATCGCATCGCAGCCAATGGCCCGCTCGCGGTTCGCAACTCGCTGAAGATGGTGCGCGAAGCAGGAGGCCTCACCGAAGAAGATGCCTGGACGCGCAACTTCTCGCTAGCGATGGATGTATTCGCCTCTCCCGACGCAATAGAAGGCGCCACAGCATTCGCGGAGAAGCGCGCACCCCGCTGGACTGGCCAATAGTGACCGGTAAAACCGATCCGTTATCCAGCGAGATCGGCGTGAGCTGTAACCACTGTGTCGATGATCGCGCGTGCAGCGAACGCAGCTAACACCGATAACCCTGCGGCGATCGCCGTCGCGGCCGCCAAGGCGACCGTCCCTAGGAACGCACTCGCGACGATCGAGATGCCCGCTACCAAAGAACCGATACACAGGAGCCACCATCGAAGGATGGCCGATCTGCCGGGATGGCCTGGAGGCAAAAGGTCGCACGCGGACTGATAGGGCCACCAGAGATTTACAACTGGGATAAAGAACGACCCCACGACCAACCGAGGTCGACGACGCGCCGGAAGCCCTGCGCCTGCAGCAAACACAGCAGAGCGATGGAACCACATGAGAAACAAGACGGCCGCGGCGATGAACGCGAAGAACGCGAGTTGGCCGATTGTGGAGGCGAGTTCGTTCGCTCCATCCGGAACGCGGCCATCTGCCTTGACGATCGCATCCCAATTATCAGCAATCCAGATCGCTTGAAAGGCATTACCGACCGCGTAGACGGCGAGCGCGGGTCCTGCCCACAACATCGCAATACGTGCCCACCGCGAAGCGTCGCGCTCGAGTTCAGGACTGGGAACTTCGATGGCTTTACTGACATGCCCCGTCCAGTTGTCGCCGTCCCAGAATCTAAGTGGTGCTACGCGCCATGGATCGGCGAACCAACCAGGAGGCAGTCCAATCACGGCGGCAGACGATGCCTCATCTGCCATCGGCGGCGCTACCGAAGTTGGGAAAACCGGATCGGCTGCCATCCCCATAACTTCAGGTGGTCCGTCAGTACCACCCGCGAGGCGAACTGAGCGCGCCCAAGCCACTCCGTCGTAGTAGCGCTCTCCCTCAGTTCCCCACGGGTCTGGGTACCAACCCGCCTCGTGCGTTTCGCCGCTCACTACCGCTCCTATTGTCGGGGTGCCATGCTCGCGCAGATGGGCCGCGGTCTTTCGCTCGGAGTCCATCGACTAGTCCGGAGAACTACTTGAACCTGAGTAAACTTGCCACACCTGCACTGGTCATTGATGCCGACATCCTTGGATCCAACCTGGCCACAATGGCCAAATCCTTACCGGGTTCACGATGTCGACCACATGTGAAGGCGCACAAGACGACGTCCCTTGCACGGCGACAGCACGAACAAGGCCACCTTGGGTTCACGTGCGCGACTCCGCGCGAAGTCGTTGGCATGGCCCTAGCGGGTCTCGGTGATGACCTGCTTCTCGCTAACGAAACGGTGGATGTTGGGCGGCTTCGCGCGATGGCCGACTGCGAAGCACGCGTAACCGTTGCCGTTGACTCTGACGAAACTGTTGAAGCTGCTGCAGCAAACGGCATCCGCGAAGTGTTGATCGACGTGAACGTAGGACTACCTAGATGTGGCTGCCTTCCCGAAGAGGCTGGAGCGCTTGCAGATCTCGCGAGAGCGCGCGGGCTCGACGTTCGCGGCGTTGCGG